>NZ_JBFTLD010000181.1:0-13385 GCF_056396265.1 Allobosea sp. 05T422_2
GAGCTCTACTCAACCGTCGACGGCAGCGTCCATGTGCCGATGCGCTCGGGTTTGCGTTCGCTCAATGTCGCAATTGCCGCAGCCGTGGTTATGGGAGAGGCCTTGCGGCAGCTGGACGCTTATCCGAGATAGGCGCGAAATTCCTCGTCACCGCGGATGAAGACCCTCGCGGCGAGCGGAACGGAAACGGATCGATGACCACCCGAGCGACTGACCCTGCCTCCACGACATCTCCCCTCGCCCTCGCGGAGGCCATGAAGCCGCGCGCGACAGCCTGGTTCGAGGCCCTGCGCGACCAGATTTGCTCGGCCTTCGAGGCGCTGGAGGATGAAGTCACCGGCCCCTTCCCAGCCGAGGCAAGGACTCCGGGCCGCTTCGAGCGGACGCCCTGGCAACGTCGCAACCACGATGGCGCCGAAGGCGGTGGCGGCGTCATGTCGATGATGCAGGGCCGCGTCTTCGAGAAGGTCGGCGTCCACGTCTCGACCGTCTACGGCACCTTTCAGCCCGAATTTGCAGGTCAGATTCCGGGCGCGGCCGAGGATCCGCGCTTCCATGCCACGGGCATCTCGCTGATCGCCCATCCCTGGAATCCGCATGCTCCGACAGTGCATATGAACACGCGCTTCGTGGTGACGACGAAACCGTGGTTCGGTGGCGGAGCCGATCTGACCCCCGTGCTGGACAATCGGCGCACGCAGGAGGACGCCGACGCCATCGCCTTCCACGCCGCGATGCGCGCGCCCTGCGAAAGCTTCGCCCCAGTCGCCGACTATCCCCGCTTCAAGCAATGGTGCGACGAGTATTTCTTCCTGAAGCACCGCGGTGAGCCACGCGGCATCGGCGGCATCTTCTACGACTATGTCTGGTCCGGCGAGCCTGAGGCCGATCTCGCCTTCACCCAGGCGGTCGGCAAGGCCTTCCTCGACATCTATCCGCGGATCATGCGCGCCAATATCGGCACGCCCTGGACCGAGGCCGAGCGTTACGAACAGCAGGTCAGGCGCGGTCGCTATGTCGAGTTMAACCTGCTCCATGACCGGGGCACGATCTTCGGCCTCAAGACCGGCGGCAATGTCGCCTCGATCCTCTCCTCGCTGCCGCCAACCGTACGCTGGCCCTGAGCGCTCTCAGCGCTCGCGTTGCGCGATTGCGCTTTCGACAAAGGCAAACTGCTGGGTCCGCTCGCCGGGACATCCCGCTTCGATCCAGTCGCGCCTTGCCTGATCGAGCACGCGCCCGACATCCGGACCGGCGGCGACACCGCGTTTGAGCACATCGCGACCACTGAGGAGGAAGGGCGGCGTTTGCCCGAGTTCGGCAATTGCAGCCTGCACCTTGGAGCGCCCCGGAGAACTCTCGTTGGCCGTGAGCAGAACGAGGCTGCCGGCGACCGCATCCGCGCCGACGCGATGCGCCAGGTGCCGCAGCAGGGCGATCGAACAATCCGTCGCACGCCCCGAGAGCCCCTCAAGGGCGAGCGCGATACGCTCGATCCTGTCGAATTGTTCGTTCGACAGCCGCAACCCGTCCCGCAGGCGCAGCGCATCCTCGCGCACGCCAACCGCCAGCGCTGCGAGCCGGAAAGCCGGATAGACTGTTCCCGCGGGCTCGCCTGCCGCAATCGCCGCGAAGCGCGAAAGCCGGGGCACGCCGCCGATCACCGGTACAAGAAGCCCCGCTCCCATCATCGCCGACAATGCGTCGGCCGCGCGCGGCGCAACGAGCAGCTTCAGCAACTCGGCGCGCACCCGCTCACGCGAAAGCCCGTCGAGCCCGGCCCGGCCGGCCGCGCAGGCCGCCAGTCCCGTCGCGTCCAGTGCTCCTTCGCCATAGCGCGCGTGAAACCGGAAGAAGCGCAGGATGCGCAGATAGTCCTCGCGGATGCGCAGGTTCGCATCGCCGATGAAGCGGATACGACGCGCCGCAAGGTCGACAAGTCCGTCGCAATAGTCGTGAACGGTGCCGTCGCGCCCGAGCCCAAGCGCGTTGACCGTAAAATCCCGCCTGATCGCGTCCTCTGCGAAATCGCGCCCAAAGACCACCTTCGCGCGGCGACMATCGGTCTCGACATCGCGACGCAGCGTCGTGGTCTCGAAGGGAACGCCATGGGCGACGATGGTCACCGTGCCATGCTCGATTCCCGTGGGRACCGATTTGAAACCCGCCGCCGCTGCGCGCCGGATCGTCTCCTCCGGTAATGCCGTCGTCGCCAGATCGACATCGCCGACCGGCTCTCCGAGCAGCAGGTCGCGGACAGCCCCGCCAATGACGCGCGTTTCCTCGCCCCCGCCATTGAACGCAGCCAGCACCTCCGTCACCCCCGGCCGCTGAAGAAAGCGCTCGACCCGAACTCGCTGCGCTTCGTTCATCTGAACTGGCCAGGGACGAGCTGCCCGTTCTCCATATGAGGCGGCACATAAGCGCCCTGGCTGCGCGGAGCGATCCAACCGGTATAGGCGACGAAGCCGATCGAGATCACGAGCCCCACGACCGACAGCCAGAACACGTGCCCGTYCCAGTGTTCGACGTCGAARGGGTTSCGCCGCYTGACGATSAGATAGCYYGCGAAGAYACARAAGGGCAGGACGAAGAGCAGAACCTCTTCGGTCACCGAACGCAGCATGGGCGCGCCATCCAATCAGACTAGCCGGAGAGTCGCTCGTAAAGGTTACGGATCATGCCGGCGGTTGCACCCCAGATATAGTGATCTCCGAAGGGCATCGCATAGTAGGTACGATAGCGCCCCTTCCATTCCCGGCCTTCGCGGCGATGATTGGCGGGATCCATCAGGAAGGCGAGCGGCGTCTCAAAGGCCTCGTCGACCTCGTGCGGATTGATCGTCAGCGCGAATGGCGGCGCGATCAGCCCCACGACAGGCACGACCCTGTAGCCGGTGCCGGTGAGATAGGCGTCGAGAAAGCCGACGACGCGCACATGTTCGCGGGCGAGACCGATCTCCTCCTCCGTCTCGCGCAGCGCCGTGACCACCGGCGAGCCATCGACGGCATCGACGCGTCCGCCGGGGAAGGCGACCTGGGCGGAATGGCTGCGCAACGCCGCTGCGCGCCGGGTCAGCAATACGGTCGGCCCGTCCTCGCGCAGCACGATCGGGATCAGCACCGCGGCCTGGATCGCGGCCGCCTCGTCCGGCGGCTCGATCGCTTCCGGCTGGAGATCATGGTCGCCGCGCGGCCTGCTGATCAGGTCGCCGAGGTCCGGCGGTTCGTGGCGCAGCCGCGCCCCGGCAAGGGCGACGATCTCTGCCGCCGTCAGCTTCAGAGCCTGCATCAGAGTCCTTCGATTTCGCTGGATGGCACGGCCGGATAGAATGCACCGGCGACGGCCAGCCCGAACATGCCGACGCCATCGACCGGCCTGATCTCGCCAAGGGCCAGAAGGTCATAGGTCAGGGCCCGCGTAACCCTCGCCCAGAGATCCCGGCGAATATGGACATAGGGCTTGAGCCCGTCATGCGTGTCCCGGACGAAGCGGATCGCATGCTCCGGGCCCACGCTCACGATATCGTCAACCAGTGTCCGGAACGCGATGGCGCGCTCGTCGCCTGTCCCCTCGACCGTCATCTCGACCGCCTGGAACGGCGCGTCGTCGACCTTGATCCCGACCTTTTCGACCGGTGTCACCAGGAAATAATCGCGGCCGTCGCGACGCAGGACGGAGGAGAAGAGCTTGACCAGCGACGGCCTGCCGATGGGAGTTCCGAGATAAAACCACGTGCCATCCCCCGCAATCCGCATGTCGATATCGCCGCAATAGGGTGGATTCCAGCGTTCGACGGGCGGCAAGGCTCGCGTGCGACTGTCCTTCAGCGCGACCAGCAATCGCTCCATCGCCTGCGTTGAATGGTTCATCGAACTACCTTAAATCGCCGCCCGCGGCATATTGGTTGCATGACCCGTTTCGCCTTGAACTCTACATAATCGTGAAGCCGAGTTCTGTGCACCAGAGCCTGTAGCCCCTTGAGCCGGTTGGATAGCCCGTCCACAGTCATCGGTTCGGGAAGCTTGCGGGGCGTGAAGCAGCGCAAGGCGCGACGACGAGGGCGAAGGAGATCGACATGGTGGCGCAAGTCCGTGCGACGGATGGCAAGAGCGAGGCCGGTCAGCCCGTCAATCTCGATACCGGGATCGTCGAAGCGGCCGAAGCTGCGCTCGGCGCCATCGGCGCCGCCCGCCGCGAGATCGGCCAGGTCATTTTCGGGCAGCAGGAGGTGGTCGACCTTTCGCTGATCACCTTGCTCGCCGGTGGCCACGGTCTGCTCGTCGGCGTGCCCGGCCTTGCCAAGACCAAGCTGGTCGAGGCGATGGGTACGGTCCTCGGCCTGAGCGCGAGACGCGTGCAATTCACGCCGGACCTGATGCCCTCCGACATTCTCGGCTCCGAGGTGCTCGACGAGAGCGTCGACGGCAAGCGCCATTTCCGCTTCATCAAGGGGCCGGTCTTTGCCCAGCTGCTGATGGCCGACGAGATCAACCGCGCCAGCCCGCGTACGCAGTCGGCGCTGCTGCAGGCGATGCAGGAGCATCACGTCACCGTCGCCGGTGAACGCTACGACCTGCCTGCGCCCTTCCACGTGCTGGCAACCCAGAACCCGATCGAGCAGGAAGGCACCTATCCGCTGCCGGAAGCCCAGCTCGACCGCTTCCTGCTCGAGATCGACGTCGGCTACCCCGACCGCGAGGCCGAGCGGCGCATCTTGCTCGAGACCACCGGTGCCACCGAGCACAAGCCGGTCCAGGCAATGACGGCAGAGACGCTGATGTCGACACAGCGCCTCGTACGTCGCCTGCCGGTTGGCGAGAACGTCGTCGATGCGATTCTCGATCTGGTGCGCTCGGCTCGCCCCGGCGATGGCGATCCGGCGCTGACCAGCAAGCTTGCCTGGGGCCCCGGCCCGCGCGCCAGCCAGGCCCTGACGCTTGCCGCCCGCGCCCGCGCGCTCGTCGAAGGCCGGCTCGCACCGTCCGTGGATGACGTCGTCGCGCTCGCCACCCCCGTACTCAAGCACCGTATTGCGCTCACCTTCGCTGCACGCGCCGATGGCGAGACGGTGGAGAGCGTCATCGCGAGGCTCGTGGAACGATTGGGATAGGGACTTCAGTGATGCTGCGCACGCGCGTCCTCGGCCCATCCGAACGCCAGCCGGCCCCGCCGGTCCTGAAGGCTTCCCTCGATCTCGCGGCGCGCCTGCCGCGCCTGATCCTCGAGGCCCGGCGCGTCTCGGCCAGCGTGCATGGCATCCACGGCCGCAGGCGCGCCGGCCCCGGCGAGACATTCTGGCAGTACCGCCCTCTGGTGACCGGTGAGGCCGCGTCACGCATCGACTGGCGCCGCTCGGCGCGCGACGGCCATCTCTTCGTCCGCGAGCGCGAATGGGAGGCCTCGCATGCGATCTGGCTCTGGATCGACCGCTCGGCCTCGATGGGCTTTTCCTCGTCGCTCGCCATGGCCTCCAAGGTCGACCGCGCGCTTGTGGCCGGCTTCGCCCTGGCCGAAACCCTGGTCGAAGGCGGCGAGCGGGTCGGGCATCTCGGCCTGACGCGGGCGCTCGCCTCGCGACGTATCGTCGAGACCTTGGCACAAGCGCTCGTGATCGACCGCAAGGGCGAGACCGCCGATTTGCCGCCGGACGCGCCGCTTCCACGCCGGGCCGACGCCATCATCATCACCGACGGACTTTCGCCGGCGCAGTCYCTGGCCAAGCGCATCGYGACCATGGCGAGCAGCGGCGCGCGCGGCCATATCCTGCTGATCGCCGATCCGATCGAAGAAACGTTCCCCTTCAGCGGCCAGGCCGAGCTCTTCGACCTCGAAGACGGCCTCACTCTGCGCGTCGGCGATGCCGGGGCCTGGGGAGAGGAATATCGCCGGCGCCTCGAAGCCCATCGCGAGATCATTCGGGAGGCTTGCCGCAAGGCGGGCTGGACGCTGACCCTGCATCGGACCGACCGGCCCGCCAGCGAAGGCGTACTCCGGATTGCGAGCCTGATCGCCGCGTCGCGCGGCGGCCAGGGCCGCTAGGAGGGCGCCAACGATGCTGACGCAGCTGCCCATCGCCTTCTCCGCCCCGCTCGCGCTGACCGCGCTTGCGCTGCTGCCAGCGCTTTGGCTGATCCTGCGGGTAACGCCGCCACGCCCGCGCCGCATCGATTTCCCACCGCTCAAGATCATGGCCGACCTGATCGCCAAGCGTGAAATGCCGGCGCATACACCTTGGTGGTTGTTGGCATTGCGGATGGCCATTGCGGCACTCGCCATCATCGCCGTTGCCGGCCCGGTCTGGAACCCACCGGTCGCAACGGCGCCCACGCGCGGGCCCGTGCTGCTCCTGATCGACAACGGCTTCGGCGCGGCGACCGACTGGCCCGAGCGTGTGGCGCTGGCGGAGTCGCGGGTCAATGCTGCAGGCCGCGAGGGACGTGCGGTGGCGATCGTCGGGCTCGCGGAAACGCCGGGCGAGGTCACGCTGTCGGAGCCGCGCGCGGCGCTCGACAAGCTGCGTGCGTTGGCCTTGCAGCCGCACGCGCCCGACCGCACCACTCAATTGCCCCGGATCGAGGCCTTTCTCCGCGCCACGCCTGACGCCGAAATCGTCTGGGTCTCCGACGGGCTCGGCCTGACCGACGAAGGCGCCTTCCTGGCGCGCCTGAAGCAGGAAGCCGATGCACGTCGGCTTTCCATCCACGCCATCCCCGCCGACCAGCTCGCGCTGACGGCAGCAGAGAACCTCTCCGGCGCGCTGACGGTCAAGGTGCTTCGGCCAGCCACCAGCGCCCCCGCGAGCGGCCAGGTTCGCGCACTCGATCTGAAGGGCCTGCCACTGGGGGATGCTCCATTCGGCTTTGGCCCAACGGAAACGCAGACGGTGGCCCGGCTCACCCTTCCGATCGAGGTGCGCAATGCCGTTTCGCGGCTTGAGGTCGTGGGCGAACCAAGCGCGGGTGCAGTGGCGCTGCTCGACGACCGCGCCAAACGGCGCCGCGTCGGTATCGTGTCCGGAACGACCACCGATACGGCGCAGCCCTTGCTGTCTCCAACCTATTACGTCTCGCGCGCCCTCTCGCCCTTCGCAGAGATCCGCGAACCGCGCCCCGGCTCGAACGACCCCGTCGGCGAGTTGCTCGCGCAAAACCTCTCGGTCCTCGTTCTCGCGGATATCGGCGCCCTCGACCCGGAGACGGCGACGAAGATCAGCAGTTTCGTCGAGCGAGGCGGTGTTCTCTTGCGCTTTGCCGGCGTGCGCCTCGCCACCGCCTCCGACGAGCTGACACCCGTGCGGCTGCGCCGCGGAGGGCGCACGCTCGGCGGCGGCCTCTCATGGGACACTCCGCGCAAGCTCGCCCCCTTCACCCGCGAGAGTCCGTTCTTCGGCACGCAGATCAGCGACGACGTCCGCGTCAATCGCCAGATTCTGGCCGAGCCCGATGCGGATCTTGCACGCAAGACCTGGGCTGCGCTCGAAGACGGCACGCCTGTGGTCACCGGCGAACGCCGCGGCGATGGCGTGATCGCCATGATGCATGTCACCGCCGACACCACCTGGTCGAACCTGCCGCTGTCGGGCCTCTTCGTCGAGATGCTGCGCAAGGTGGTGGCGCTGGCCGGAACGGGCCCGGCCGAGGCCCAGGCCGAGGATGCCAAGGTCGAGACGCTCTCGCCGACCCGCGTGCTGGACGGCAAGGGCTCCTTCCGCGCACCACCGGCTACGGCTCAACCGGTACCGCGGACCTTCACCGGACGTGCCACCCTGGCCCACCCCCCCGGCATCTACGGCCCGGCCGACGGTTCGCTCGCGGTCAATGCCTTGGCTCCCGCCGACACGCTGCACGCGCTCGATCTGGCCTCGCTCGGCGCGCCGATCCTGCCGATCGACAAGCCGGTCGCGCAGGACATTCGGCCCCAGCTCCTGGTCATCGCGCTGCTGCTGCTGATCCTCGACACGCTGGCGACGCTCTGGCTCGGCGGTCGACTGCGCGTGACGCGCGCTGGCAAGGCTGCTGCCGCCGCGCTCCTGCTTGGGCTGGCGCTGGCCGCCGCCCTTTCGGCCGCGCCGGCCCTGGCCCAACCTGTCCCGGCGGCACCGGAGGACACCCGCCCGCCGATCCCGCGCGAACTTTTCGCCGCAGGTGCGGTCACCCGCCTCGCCTATGTCCTGACCGGCGACAAGGCGGTCGATGACATGTCGAAGGCGGGGCTTGCAGGCCTCAATATCGTGCTCGGCGCACGCACGGCACTCGAACCCGGCGAAGCGGTCGGCCTCGACCCAGCCCGCGACGAGCTCGCCTTCTTCCCGATCCTCTACTGGCCGGTGGTCGCCGGGCGCCCGATTCCGGCGCCCGAAACCCTGCGCAAGCTCGAAGCCTATATGAAGGGCGGCGGGCTCGTGATCTTCGATACGCGCGATGCCATGAGCGCCCGCCCGGATGGGGGCAGCACGCCCGAGGGCGATCAGCTCAAGCGGATGCTGCAGACGCTGGACATTCCCGAGCTCGAACCGATCCCGCGCGACCACGTGCTGACCAAGACCTTCTACATCCTCGACGGTTTCGTCGGTCGCTATGACACCGGCACGACMTGGGTCGAGATCCTGCCGCCCGCCGGCGAAGACGGGCGTCGGCCGGCGCGGGCCGGCGACAGCGTCTCGCCGATCGTCATCACCTCGAACGATCTTGCCTCAGCCTGGGCCGTAAATCGCCGCGGCGAAGGGCTGGTACCGGTGTCCGGCTCCGATCCCCGCCAGCGCGAAATGGCGCTCCGCGCCGGCGTCAATCTCGTGATGTACGCGCTCACCGGCAACTACAAGGCCGACCAGGTCCATGTGCCGGCCCTGCTCGAGCGTCTGGGGCAATAGACCATGTGGAGCCTCTCCTTCGCCCCGCTCGTGCCTCTGCCACTGCTGATCGGGCTCGCGTTGCTGGCTGCTCTCGCTGCCGGCGCCGCGCTCGTCCTCGCCGGCCGCAGCGCCATCCTGCGCGCGCTCGCGCTGATCGTGCTGACGCTCACGCTGGCCGACCCGTCACTCGTCTTCGAGGACAGAGAACCGGTCAAGGACGTCGTCTCGGTGGTGGTCGATCGCTCCGGCTCGAACCGCCTCGCCGACCGGACCGCGCAGACCGAAGCCACCCTGGCCGATGTCGAACGGCAATTGCGCGGCGTTCCGGGCGTCGAGCCACGCATCGTCGACGTCACCGACATGCAGGGCTCGGGAGACGGGACCCGTCTCTTCGAGGCGTTGGCCGCAAGCATCGCGGATGTCCCATCGGAGYGCGTCGCCGGCGCCATCGTCATCACCGACGGCCTCGCTCATGACGCTCCTCCCAATGCCGAGGCCCTGGGTCTCAAGGCACCGCTGCACATTCTCACGACCGGCCGAAACGCCGAGATCGACCGCCGGATCGTACTTGTCGATGCGCCGCGCTTCGGCATCGTCGGCAAGGATCAGGTCATTCGCCTGCGCGTCGTCGACAAGGGCGGCCCCGGCCGCGCCGGGCTGACGATCCGCCGCGACGGCGAGATCGTCGCTCGCCGCGAGGTCACCTCGGGTCAGATCGTGCAGGTGCCGGTTCGGATCGACCGCGGCGGGCCCAATGTCGTCGAGATCGAGGCGGCGCCGCTCGATAACGAGCTCACGCTTGCCAATAATCGCGCCGTCATCACGATCGAGGGCGTGCGCGACAAGCTGCGCGTGCTGCTGGTCTCCGGAGAGCCGCATCCCGGCGAACGGACCTGGCGCAACCTGCTCAAGGCCGACGCCAATGTCGACCTCGTCCATTTCACGATCCTACGCCCGCCGGAGAAGCAGGACGGCACGCCGATCAACGAGCTTTCGCTGATCGCCTTTCCAACGCGCGAGCTGTTCCAGGTCAAGATCAAGGAATTCGACCTGATCATCTTCGACCGCTACGCCAACCAGTCGATCCTGCCGCTGCTCTACTTCGACAACATCGTCCGCTATGTGCGCGAGGGTGGCGCCCTGCTGGTCGCAGCCGGTCCGGAGTATTCCGGCTCGCAGTCGCTGGCACGGACCCCRCTCGGACAGATCCTGCCCGCCCTGCCCGATGGCACCGTCATCGACGAGGCCTATCGCGCCCGCGTCAGCGAACCCGGCCGCCGCCACCCGGTCACCCGCGACCTCCCCGGTTCGGAGGTCGAGCCGCCGCGCTGGGGCGAGTGGCTGCGCATGGTCGGCGCCCGCGCCCGCACAGGCTCGACCATCATGACCGGGCCGGGTGACAGACCGTTGCTCATGCTCAGCCGTGAGCAGAAGGGGCGCGTTGCGCTTTTCCTCTCCGATCATGCCTGGCTCTGGGCTCGAGGCTTCCGCGATGGCGGCCCGCATCTCGACCTGCTGCGCCGCCTCGGCCACTGGCTGATGAAGGAACCCGAACTCGAGGAAGAGGCGCTMCGCGCAACCGCCCGCGGCCGCACCATCGAGATCGAGCGCCAGACGCTCGGCGACGCCCCCTCCCCGATTGTCGTCACCGACCCCAATGGCACGTCGCGCACGGTTCAGCTGGAAGCCGGACGGCCCGGCATCTTCAGCGCCCGCGTCCCGACCACCGAATTCGGCCTGCACCGCATCTCAGGGGATAATCTGACGGCCTTTGCCAGTGTCGGCCCGGAGAACCCGCGCGAACTCATGGAGGTCGTCAGCGACCCGGCGAAGCTTCAGCAGCTTGCCGAGGCGACGGGCGGCTCCTCCCGCCGGATCGGCCAGGACAGCGGMTCGAGCGTGTCCGTGCCGCGCATCGTTCCGGTCCGTTCGGGCAGTCAGTTCGCTGGTGCGGACTGGATCGGCCTGCGCATCAGCGATTCCGGCATCGTGCGCGGCGTTTCGATTTCGCCTGTGTTCATCGGGCTGATCGGCCTCGCGCTGCTGTTTGGCGCTCTGGTGGCCGGCTGGCTCGGCGAGACCGGCCGGCGCTTCAGGCGGAGCCCGGACGCAACGCCATGACCGCCCCGCTGCGCCTGGCCAGCACGCCCTCGACCAGTTCGAGAGCGAGGAAGCGGGCGGGATTGGCCGGTCCCGGCAAGGTCAGCTGGCCCGGGGGGATCGGCTTGAAACCGAAGCGGGCATAATAGGGTGCATCCCCCACCAGCATGATGAGGTCGTGTCCGGCCGCCCGCGAGGCTTCGATCGAAGCGTTCATCAGGGCAGCGCCGATACCGCGTCCCTCGAAGGCAGGATCCACGGTAAGCGGCCCCAGCATCAGCGCCGGCTGCCCACCCGCCGAGACGCGGGTCACCCGCACCGAACCGACCAGGAAGGTTCCGACATGCGAGGCGAAGGATAGCGCCGGGTCCTGCGGCACGCCCTCGCGCAGGCGAAATGCCGTGCGGGCAAAACGGCCGGGACCGAAGGCGCGCTCGTGCAGGCGCTCGATGGCAGCATGATCGGCGGGGAGTTCGTGGCGAATGGTCAGGGGAAGCGAAGTCATGGCGTCGGCAAACCTGCGAACGGGCAGCGGGGCAAGAAGCTCAGGCGCCGTGAAGCAGCCGAGCGGAAGGGCGCGCTCAGCGCGCCGGTCGTCGCAGGATGGAGAGGTCTTGCCGGTCAGCCATGAATCGCCTGTAGCAGAGGCACGGGCGGGCGTCCATGTTGGAAATGACGAGCTGTTTCGTGTCTCGCTTCGCGAGCGCTGATGGCAGGGCGAAGCGCTGGCGGATGAGAGGATCGGCGACGCCGTGGACTGTTTGCGTTGAGATCATGGTTGGCGAGAGGCGAGCCTAAGCACGCACACTCTCCCGCAGAAACCGATCTCACCAATCGGCAGTAAGCTGACGCCTGCCGAATATCTCGTCGAGCCTGCGGCGGGTTCCCGCTGTGGTGGTGTCCGGCAACGCGTCGAGCGGAAAGAAACGGGCCTCGGCAATTTCGCGATCCGGTTGCCTGATACCGTCCACAACAAACTCCCGTACCACGAAGATCGCGACATGATCGCGGCGCGACACCGTTCGGTTGAAGAAGACGCCATGAAGTTGCGGCGGCCCGGTCAGCCTGACGAGCGTCTCTTCACGCAGTTCCTTGTCGAGCGCGTCTCGCAAAGTCTCGCCGGTCTCCACCCCGCCGCCCGGCAGATGCCACCCCGGCGTGTAGGTATGGCGCACCAGCAGGACCTCGCGCTCATCCCTGAGCACTGCCGCGCGCACGCCCAGCGTCATGCCGCGTGTCAGCCAGAAATACAGATGCAGCAGCCGGCGAACGGGCCTCGAGATGGGGCGCGGCTCGCGGGCATGCCCTGTTCCGCCGCCAGTTTTGGGGTCGGGCCCATGCGACACGCCTCGCGCTCCTCTCATCTGCCGCGTATTTGCCTATGCAAATAACGCATAACAGACCACCGTTTGTACTGCCGTTACGTCACAAACGCGCCGCAAAGCAGGTAGAAACCACCGCCATCACCGCTGGGGTTACCACAATGCTTCTCGCTTTCATCACCGCTCGCCTCCGGGCCAAGCGCGCTTTCGTCTGGAAGCCCGCCCTCACCCTCACCGACCCGCGCATCGTTTCGGAACTCACCGACTCGTTCAACTGAGTCCTTGGGCTCGAACCTGATCGCGTTCGGGAACGGATTGAGGCGAGCCGACGCGCGGATGCGCTTGACGGCTGCCATGCTCTGAGGGCAAGCGCAGGGCGTGTTCAAGATCGCGCACCTGTCCGACCCGCATCTCGGCCCGCTTGCCGAGTTTTCACTGCATCAGCTGCTCGGCAAGCGCGCGACCGGCTATGTCAACTGGCGCCGCAAGCGCCGGCACGCCCATGACATGGAAATCCTGGCGCTGATCGTCGCGGATATCCGCGCGCAGGCGCCGGATCATGTCGCCTGCACCGGCGATGTCGCCCATATCGGCCTTCCCAACGAATTCAAGACCGCGGTCACCTTTCTCGACACGCTGGGTGCGCGCACCGATGTCAGCTTCGTGCCGGGCAATCACGATGCCTATGCCCGTTCCTCGCTAAAGCCACTCGCGACCCTGCTGGGCCCATGGTCCAGCAGCGATGATGGCACGATCGGGTATCCCTGGTATCGCGAGCGCGGGCCGGTCGCGCTCATCGGGTTGAACACCGGCATTCCGACATTGCCTCTGATGGCGACGGGCCGCGTCGGGCGCGAGCAGATCGCCAAGGCGGAGATTCTCCTCGACCGGGCCAAGGCGGCCGGGTTGATCCGCGTCGTGCTCATCCATCATCCGCCCTATCTCGGCGGCGCGCGGCGCACCCGCGAATTGYTCGATGCTGATGCTTTCGAGTCGATGCTGAGACGCAAGGGGGCCGACCTCGTCCTGCACGGCCATAACCACCGCTTCTCACTCGCCTGGCGGCCGGGGCCGGATCACGATATCCCCATCGTCGGCGTGCCCTCGGC
>NZ_JBFTLD010000182.1:0-13334 GCF_056396265.1 Allobosea sp. 05T422_2
CCTCATAGGTCACCGTTCCGCGCGCACCGATGATCGCCTTGAAGGGGCCGAGCGAGGCCTCCGCGATCATGCAGATCAGGATGCTCTTGCCTGGCGGGCAATGCTGCTTCAACGCGCCGAAATAGGACGGGATCGGCGATGAGATCGGCGTCACCAGCTTCTTGACCACGCCGTCTGCCAGGGCGACTTCATAGCCGGCCTGGAACGCCTCCATGTAATCGTCGAAGGCGACGATGACGTCGATCCACGGCCAGGCCGGGGCCAGCGGCATTTCGAGCGCGGTGATGATGCCGGTCGTGCCGTAGGCGCGGTTGACCTTCTGGGCTGCATCGTCGCGCAGCTCGAGAATGCGCGGCTGCTCCTCCACCGTGACGACGCGGGCCGCCAGGATATTGCCCGGTTCGCGCAGGCCGCCATAGGTCACGGACCCAACGCCGCCCGAGCCGCCCGCGACGAAGCCGCCGACAGTCGCCGATCGTTTGGTCGAGGGATGCATGCGCAATTCGTAGCCGGATGGCCGGGTCGCCATGTCGATATCGAGCAACCTGGCGCCGGCCTGGACGCGGATCGCGCCGGGCTTCTGCCACTCGATCGCGGTCAGTGCGGTGATATCAAGCAGGACGCCGCCTTCAAGCGGCACGGCTTGACCGTAATTGCCGGTTCCCGCGGCACGCACCGTCAGCGGGATGCGTCGCCTGGCACAGGCCGCCGCAACGCCCACCACATCGGCCTCGTCGCGCGGACAGACGATGATATCGGCCGACTTGTTCGCCAGTTCGGCATTGAGGATCGGCGAGTACCAGAAGAAGTCGCGCGAGCGCTTGCGCACGACCTGCGGCTCATCGATCAGCGGGATGTCGGCGATATCGGTCTTGAAGCCCGCGATATCGTAGCGCGRGGGCTGAACCGCCCTCGGTTTGCGGTCCGGGACGGCGTTCATGATCAATTCTCCCGCTTCAGCGCGCTTTCATGCCAGCGCCGCAACAGCAGATGCGAGATCCAGCTCGTCACCAGGAAGATCGCGATGCCCGAGAGCGAGATCATGATCAGGGCGGCGAAGACCCGCGGAATCTTGAGCTGATAACCGGCTTCGAGGATGCGGTAGGCGAGGCCCGACTCGCTCCCTCCCGTTCCGGCAACGAACTCCGCCACCACCGCGCCGATCAGGGCAAGACCGCCGGAGATCTTCAGGCCCGCCAGGAAGTAAGGCAGCGCGGCCGGCAGCTTGAGATAGCGCATCGTCTGCCAGCGCGTCGCGCCATAGAGCTGGAAGAAATTGATCAGGTTGTGGTCGGCCGAGTTCAGCCCGAGGATCGTGTTCGACAGGATCGGGAAGAAGGCGACGATCCAGGCGCAGATCAGCAGCGACAGGTTGATGTCGCCGGCCCAGATGATGATCAGCGGCGCGATCGCGACGATCGGCGTGACCTGGAGGACCACCGCATAAGGCAGAAGCGACATCTCCAGCCATTTCGACTGGGTGAAGAGCACGGCCAGCGTGACGCCGACGACCACGGCTGCGAAGAGCGCCATGAAGGTGATGCGCAGCGTGATCCAGAGCGAGCCCGAAAGCGTGCCCCAGTCGGCGATCAGCGTTTGCCCGATCAGCACCGGCCCGGGCAGGATATAGGGTGGGATCTCCTTCCAGCGGACGAGGAACTCCCACAGGCCAAGCGCCAGCACGCCAACCGCGATCGGCGCCAGGATGCGGGGCCAGGCGCTGGCGKGCAGGCCGAGGATGCGGGGCTCGGCCGCGAAGATCGGGCGCGCTTCCGCATCGGTCCCGTCATGGGGCACATGCGGCATGGTGGTATCCAGGGACGGCGCGCTCATGAGCCGATCGCCTCCTTGAGCTTGCCGGAAACGACACGACACAGATGCGCGTAATCGGCCGAGGTGCGGAACAGCTCGTCGCGCGGATAGGGAGCATCGACGTCGAGATCGGCCATGACGCGCCCGGGACGAGCCGCCATGACGACGATGCGCTTCGACAGGTAGACCGACTCGAACACCGAATGGGTGACGAAGACGGCGGTGAACTTCGTCTTCCACCAGAGCTCGAGCAGGTCGTCATTGAGGCGGTGACGGGTGATTTCGTCCAGCGCCGCGAAGGGCTCGTCCATCAGCAGGATCTTTGGCCGCATCACCAGCGCACGGGCGATCGAGACGCGCATCTTCATGCCGCCGGAAAGCTCGCGCGGATAGGATTTCTCGAAGCCCTTCAGCCCGACCAGCGCCAGCATCTCGGCCGAGCGCTCCTGCGCCTCGCGCTTCGGCACATGCTTGAGGATCAGCGGCATCATCACGTTGGACAGGGCATCCGCCCAGGGCATCAATGTCGGGTCCTGGAAGACGAAGCCGAGATCGCGCTCCGGCTTGCCGGAGGCGTCATGACTCGTCGTCGGCCAGTCGATCGTGCCCGTCGATGGCGCACCCAGGCCTGCGATCATCCGCAGCAAGGTCGACTTGCCGCAGCCCGAGGGGCCGAGCAGGCTGATGAACTCGCCCGTGCCAAGGTCGAGATTGACGTCGCGCACGGCCAATGTGCCGTTGGCGAACTGCTTCGAGACATGCCGGACTGATACGAGCGGCCTGGCGCCGCTGCCTTCGACATGAGGTCTGCTCAGATAGGCTGTGTCCAAAGCCTGATGATCCATCTTGCTGCTGTCGAACGTCTTCCGGTCATCCCGGACGGATCGGCGCCGCCGCGCCGACCCGGGGTCCATGAAGGGCGGAAGCCGCCTAAGCCTTGCCGACGCCCTTGTTGATGAACTCGAGGCTATAGGCCTTCTTGATGTCGATGCCAGCAGGGAAGACGCCGGCCTCCGTCATCATCTTGTAGAAATCGGCCCAGCGCGCATCGGTCATCGCGCCGATGCCAAGCGTCAGCGCGTCTCCCGAGAGCACGATGCCGTTCTMGTTCATGACCTGGCGGGCATAGGCGAGCTTCTCGCCGTCCATGTCGGGATTGTCCTTGAGGATCAGCGCATTGGCGGCCTCGATCGCCGGACCGCCCTTCATGTACTCGGCCCAGCCTTCGAGAGTCGCGGTGACGAAGCGCTGCACCACGTCCTTCTTTTCGGCGACCATCTTCTTCGAGATGTTGATGGTCGTGTTGTAGTTGCCGAAGCCGGAATCGGCGAGCAGGTGCACGACCGGGTTCACGCCGGCCTTGCGGATCGCGAAGGGCTCAGAGGACAGGAAACCCTGCTGCGAGATCGTCTTGTCGGCCAGGAACGGCGCCATGTTGAAGGTGTAGGGCCGGATCTGCTCGTCGGTGAAACCGAACTTCGCCTTCAGGAAGGGCCAGAAGCTGGTGCGTCCRCCGGCGCCGACCAGGATCGGCTTGCCCTTGAGCGCAGCCAGCGTGTCGTTGCCCTGGCCCGGATGCGAGATCAGGACCTGCGGGTCCTTCTGGAAGATCGAGGCGATGCAGAGGAAGGGCAGGTTCTCCTGGGCATAGCGGATCGCCTCGAACGAGTTCGACATGATCATGTCGACCCGGCCACCGAGCAGGAGCTGCGACGGGTTCTGCTGCGGGCCGCCCATGCGGATATCGGCGTCGATGCCGTATTTMTTGTAGATGCCGTTGGCGAGGGCGAGATAGAAGCCGCCATGTTCGCCCTGGGCGCGCCAGTTGGTCTGGTAGCTGACCTTGTCCAGCGTCTGGGCATTGACCCTGGCTCCGGGAACCGGGATCAGGGCGGAAGCGGCCGAGCCGCCGATCAGGCCGAGCGCAGCGCGACGGCTCACGCGATACTTCATCGTCATGGAACGGACCTCCAGGAACAGGCTAGCCAGCGGCGTCCGCGCCGCGCTGTGGCCACCAGCGAGCAACATATATGCCACGCTGCCAGGCGCGCTGGAAATCCGGCATCGCACTATTACGCACAGAGATCGGGCATTTGCCCAATTCCTCGCCAGATCTGCAACACCTGAAGTGATCAACAGCCGCGACGGCGCCATGCGGCCACGCGGCTTCCTCCGCCGGCACTTCCGGCTATGGTGGCGCCGTCCACGGAATCCGAGATCAGCATGACCAGCCCTGCCCTCTCCGCACTTCGCGCCGAACTCGCAGATCTGACCATCTATGACGACGCGCCGTCGCTCAGGATGCACAGCCGCGACTTCTTCTGGTTCTCCCCCGTGCTGAAGCCGGATCTCGAGGGCAAGCAGGCTGAACTCGTGATCCTGCCGAAGACCAAGGACGAGGTTCGCCGCGTCGCCTCGGCCTGCGCGCGCCATCGCGTGCCATTGACGGTTCGCGGCGGCGGCACCGGCAATTACGGCCAGGCCGTACCGCTCGAAGGCGGGGTCGTGCTCAACCTGTCCCGGTTCAGCCGTGTGGTCTCGACCACGCTCGGCGCGGGCCGGTTCGAGGCTGGCGCGAACATGCTCGATATCGACAAGGCGCTTGCCCCGCTCGGGCAGGAGTTGCGCATGCATCCCTCGACCCGGGCACAGGCAACGCTCGGCGGCTTCATCGCCGGCGGAGCTGCCGGCGCCGGTTCCTGCACCTGGGGGCAGATCGACAATCCAGGCGCGGTCATCGCCGTCGAAGTCATGACGGTCGAGCCCGAGCCGCGACTGATCGAGCTGCGCGGCAAGGACATCCTCAAGGTCATGCACGCCTATGGCGTCAACGGCATCATCACCGAGGTCGAGGTGCCACTGGCACCCGCCCATGCTTGGGCAGAACGGATCGCGACCTTCGAGACCCTTGGCCAGGCGGCCGCCTTCGGCCAGGCCTTCACCGAATGCGACGGTATCGCCAAGAAGCTGATCAGCATCCACGATCCGCGCATTGCCCCGTATTTGCGCCGGCTCGCCCCCTGGCTGGGCGAGAACAAGGCCTTTGCCATCCTGATGGTCTCGGAGCCGCAGGGCGACGAGCTTGACCGGCTGATTGCCGAGATGGGCGGAACGGTCACCTTCTCGCGCGCAGCGGCTGAAGCCCGCGCCGCGGCATTCGGGGAGCATCGCGAGAAGGGCGCGCCCGGCCCGCTCTACGAATACACMTGGAACCACACCACGCTGCATGCGCTGAAGGTCGACCCCGACATCACCTATCTGCAACTGCGCTTCCCGCCGGTCCGCAACCTCGAACTGCTGGCCTGGGCCGAGACGCATTTCCACGAGGATGTGCTCTTCCACATCGAGTTCCAGCGCCGGCAGGGCAAGGTCTACCATTCCAGCCTGCCGCTGGTGCGCTTCACCACGGCCGAGCGCCTGCACGAGATCATGGCGCAGGCCGAAGAAGCGGGCATCCAGGCCTCGAACCCGCATAGCTGGGTCCTGAACAATGCCGGCTGGAAGAAGGTCGATGCGCCGCAACCGGAGTTCAAGCGGATCGCCGATCCGCAAGGACTGATGAACCCCGGCAAGCTGTTGAACTGGCAAGCCGATGCTGCGCAGGCGGCGGAATGACGAGCAGACAAGGACGGATTGAGCGATGAGCGCGCGTTTCTGGGGCGACCTGAAGACCACCGATTTCGAGGGGCTGTCGCCCGACAACACGGTGGCGGTGCTGCCGCTGGCGGCCATCGAGCAGCACGGGCCGCATCTGCCGGTCTCGGTCGACACCACCATCATGAATTCCATGCTGGCCGAGGCGATGCCGCTGGTTCCCGCCAATCTCGATGTGCTGGTGCTGCCGACGCTGCCGATCTGCAAGTCGAACGAGCATCTGCATTCGCCGGGCACGCTGACGCTGTCCTGGGAKAGCGCAACGCAGAGCTGGCTCGAGATCGGCGAAAGCGTGCGGCGCGCCGGCCTGCGCAAGCTCATCATCGTCACCTCGCATGGCGGCAATATCGACCCGATGAAGGTGGTCGCGCGCGAACTGCGCGTGCGCCACGGCATGCTGGCTGTCACCACCGCCTGGCGCGCCTTCGGTCTGCCGCAAGGCGTCTATGCCGATCTCGATGCCAATCACGGCATCCATGCCGGCGACATCGAGACCTCGCTGATGCTGCATTTCCGGCCGGACCTCGTCGACATGGGCAAGGCCGGCCATTTCGAGCCAAGCACGATCCAGATGCAGGGCGAGTACGCCTGGCTCAGGCCAACTGGCCTACATGCGCATGCCTGGATGGCGCAGGACGTCAACCCCAGCGGCGCGGCAGGCGATGCCAGCTTGGCGACGGCAGAAAAGGGCAAGGCGACAGCGGCCCTTCAGGCGAAGGGTTTTGCCGAGCTGCTGGCAGACGTCGCCAGGTTCCCGCTCTCGCAACTGCACAAGGCGTCGTAACCGGCAGCCTCAATCGGGGTCGAGCAGGCGCGGTCCCGCGCCCTGCTCGCCCAACCGATCCCAGGGATTGTGCAGCGGGCAGCTCTTCACCGAGAGGCAGCCGCAGCCGATGCAGTCGGTCAGGTGGTCGCGCAGCCGCGTCAACCGGTCGATCCGGCGCTCCAGCTCAACCTTCCAGACCGATGACAGGCGTGACCAATCCTCCGCCGTCGGCGTGCGCTCCGATGGCAAGGCCTTGAAGGCGTCGCCGATCGTCTTCAGCGGGATTCCCGTGCGCTGCGCCACCTTGATGATCGCCACGCGCCGCAGAACCTCGCGCGGATAGCGGCGCTGGTTTCCGCTGCTCCGCGCGCTCCGGATCAAGCCTTTCGCCTCATAGAAATGGATGGTGGAGACAGCGAGCCCGCTGCGCCTCGCCACCTCGCCGACGCTCATCTCATCGAAGAAATGGGCGTGATCCGCTTTGCTCATCGACGCTTGACCTTAACCTTGCTTGAGGTTTTATAACCCTGCGCTTCCGATGTGCAAGCAGCCTGGAGCGCGACCATGCACCGCCCGTTAGACCGCAGGATCCACCTCGCCCTGATCTATGGCAGCACCCGTGAGGGGCGGCTCTGCGACCGGGTGGCCAACTGGGCGCTGTCGCAGATCGAAGGCGAAGGCCCCTTCGTCGTTGATGTCATCGATCCGCTGACGCTCKACCTGCCGAAGCGCCACCCACGCGGCGAAACTCCGACAGTGCGCCTGCTCAGGGAGCGGATCGGGCGCGCCGATGGCTTCATCGTGGTCACGCCGGAATATAACCGCGGCTATCCGGCGCCTCTGAAGTTCCTGATCGATCTCGTCGGGGCGGAGTGGCGCGGCAAGCCGGTCGCCTTCGTGTCCTATGGCGGCGTCTCGGGCGGCTTGCGCGCCATCGACCAGTTGCGCCAGGTTTTCAACGAGTTGCATGCGGCCACTATCCGCGACGTTGTCTGCTTTGCGCATGCCTGGAGCCAGTTCGACGAGACCGGCCAGCTCCTGGATGCGACCAAGGCCGAGCAGGCGATGGCAACCATGCTGGCGCAACTGCACTGGTGGGCGACAGCGCTGCGCGATGCCCGGGAAAACGTCCCCTATGGTACATTCGCGGCTTGAACCGATCAGCAATCACCGACGACAATAGGTCGGAGAGGGGTCATCAAATGGCCCCTTTCAACCTACATATTTTATAAGACKGCTAATGAAATTCAGCTAGATTGGCTGCGCTTCGCGAGGCCCTTGGCACCCCCGATTCGGAGACCACCGTACGAGATGAACGCAGTCGACAGCACCACCTCGGTCCTGATCCACCTCGCAGGGGCGGTGGCTCTGCTGATCTGGGCCGTGCGCCTGGTCAGGACGGGCGCCACGCGGGCTTTCGGCTCCTCGCTCCGACAGGCGCTCGCGCGTTTCACGCGCAACCGCTTCACGGCGCTGGCGAGCGGAGCGGCGGTGACTCTGGTGCTGCAAAGCTCGACGGCGACGACGCTGCTGCTCTCCTCGTTCGCGGGCCAATCGCTGATCACCCTGCCGATGGCGCTTGCCGTGCTGCTCGGAGCCAATATCGGCACGGCGCTCGCAGCCTTTCTCGTCTCGCTCGATCTTGGCTGGATCTGGGGGCTTTGCCTCGCAGTCGGTGTGGCGCTCTACCTCGCCAACGAGGCGATGGACCGGGCCCGCAATATCGGCCGTGTCCTGGTCGGCATCGGGCTCATCCTGCTCTCGCTCGTCGAGCTGAAATCCGCTGCCGCTCCGCTCGCACAGTCTCCGACCTTCAAGCTGATTCTGCAGGCACTGGCCGGCGAGCCGGTCATCGCCGTGCTTGTGGCCGTCGCCGCGACCTGGCT
The DNA here is from genome assembly GCF_056396265.1 of Allobosea sp. 05T422_2. Taxonomy (NCBI): domain Bacteria; kingdom Pseudomonadati; phylum Pseudomonadota; class Alphaproteobacteria; order Hyphomicrobiales; family Alloboseaceae; genus Allobosea; species Allobosea sp. 05T422_2. The sequence continues at coordinate 8,119 of NZ_JBFTLD010000182.1, forward strand.
GACCCATTCCAGCCTTGCCATCGTGCTGCTGATCGCTTCGTTCTGGTCGGGCGGGCTGCTCTCCCCGACCATGGCCGTGACACTGATCGTCGGAGCGAATCTCGGCAATGCCCTGGTCCCGGTCATCGACCAGCTCGGCGCCCCGATCGCGCAGCGCCGTGTCGCGGTCGCCAATCTGCTGACGCGCCTCGTCATCGCCGTCATCGTGATCCCGTTCGCCGGCCCGCTCGCCGGCTGGTTCTCGTCCTTGTCTCTCCATCCCGGACGGCTCGCAGTCGAGCTGCATCTGGCGCTGAACATCGCCGGCGGGCTGCTGTTCCTGCCCTTCATCACACCAATTTCCAACCTCGTCCTGCGGCTCATGCCGAGCGCGCCGACAAACGAACGCGTGATCCGCCCGCTCTATCTCGACCCCGGTGTGCTCGACAGCCCATCGGAAGCGCTTGCCTGCGCGATGCGCGAGACGCTCCATCTCGGCGACCGCGTCGGCGAGATGCTGAAGGACACGCTGACCCTGCTCGATGGCGACCAGATCAAGCTCTCCCGCGAGATCTCGCAGGCCGATGACGGTGTCGACACGATCCACGAGGCGATCAAGCTCTATCTGGTACGGCTGTCCCGGTCCGAGCTGAGCACGGAGGAAAGCCGCCGGCTGCTCGAGATCGTCACGTTGAACACCAATCTCGAGCATATCGGCGACGTCATCGACAAGAACCTCCGGGAACTGGCCGAGAAGAAGATCCGCAAGGGCTATCGCTTCTCGGCGGAGGGGCTTGCCGAGATCAGCGCACTGCATGCSCGGGTGTCCCACAGCCTGCGGCTGGCCTTGAACGTCCTCGCGACACGCGACATCGCATTGGCGCGTCAACTCTTCGATGAGAAGGCCGTGATGCGTTCCGCCGAGCGCCGCGCGACCGAAAGCCATTATGAGCGGCTGCGCAGCGGCGTGCCGGAATCGATCGAGACGAGCTCGATCCATCTCGACGTGCTGCGCGATCTCAAGCGCATCCACGGGCACATCACGTCGATCGCCTATCCCATCCTCGAGACGGCCGGCGAATTGCGGGAGAGCCGCCTCAGGCACAGCGAAGCATCCGCTGCCGAGGCTGATTTCGATCTTGGCATGGTACCGCAACCCAAGGGCTGAGCCCGCTCGCCTGCCCTCGCGGATGTATAGTCCAAAGGCGTAGGTCTTTGGGAGGCTCCGAGGGTTTCTCCTTGATCTCAATCCGGAGCGAGCATTGATCAACGCTGAGCACTATCGACTTCACAAAATAGAACTGGCCGCTGGCGAGTGGGAGAACGCATGATGAGCTGCATTGCCACTATCCGGAGACACTCATGCGGCTCCAACTCCTCCGCAATGCCACGCTCAAGCTTGTCTATGCGGGCAGGACATTCCTGATCGACCCTGATTTCGGCCCCATGCACGGCCGTCCATCTTTCACCGGCAAATCCGCAAACCCGATGGTCGAGCTGCCCGAGCCGATCGAGAGCATTCTCGATGGTGTCGACCAGGTGATCGTCTCGCACCTGCATTCCGACCATTTCGACAGCGTCRCGAAGGAGCGCATTCCCAAATATCTGCCGCTGACCTGCCGCCCCGGCGACGAGGACAGGATCGTGGAGGCGGGCTTCCAGTCAGTCAGCCCCGTGGAGTGCTTCCAGCGGATCGGACCGATTATCCTGAAGCGCGTCCCGGCGCAGCATGGCAGCGGCGCGGTCGTCGAGAAGATGGGGCCCGTCATGGGCTTCAGCCTGGAGGCCCCAGGCGAGCCGACCCTCTATTGGTGCGGGGACAGCATTCTCTATCCGCCGCTGCTCGAAGCGGTTTCAGCGACCGCGCCGGATGTGATCGTCACCCATTCCTGCGGTGCCCTCTGGGACAGCAGCCTGATCGTGATGGACGACGCCCAGACGCTGGCACTCTGCGAAGCAGCCCCCGAGGCCATCGTCATCGCGACCCATATGGAAGCGCTCGACCACGCCAGCGTCAACCGGGCGGCCTTGCGCAAGGCCGCCGAACAGCGCGGTATCGGGCCAGAGCGCCTGTTGATCCCCGGAGACGGCGAAACCATCGAAATCAGGGAGCCCGCGCGGGTTTGACCGCGCGGTGCTGGGTTACTCCCCCGCTTTGGCGGTCTTGGCGTAGATGTCGCGATAGCTGTCGCGCAGCAGGTTCTTCTGAACCTTGCCCATGGTGTTGCGCGGCAGTTCGGGCACGATGAAGACCTGTTTCGGCAGCTTGAACTTGGCGAGGCGCTGGTCGAGCGCCTTCGAGATCGACGCGGCGGTGATCTCGGCGCCGGCCTTGACCACGACCACGGCCGTGACGCCCTCGCCGAAATCGGGATGGGGACAACCGATGACCGCGCTCTCGATCACGCCCGGCATCTCGTCGATCTCGGTCTCGACTTCCTTCGGATAGACATTGTAGCCGCCGGTAATGATCAGGTCCTTGCCGCGCCCGACGATATGGACATAGCCGGCGGGGTCGATCTTGCCGAGGTCGCCAGTGATGAAGAAGCCGTCATCGCGGAATTCGGCCTTGGTCTTCTCGGGATTGCGCCAGTACCCCTTGAAGACGTTCGGGCCCTTGACCTCGATCATGCCGATCTCATCGGCACCGAGCGTCCTGCCGGTTTCCGGGTCGGTGACGCGCGCGCTCACGCCTGGCAGCGGGAAACCGACCGTGCCGGCCACACGCTCGCCCTCATAGGGGTTGGAGGTGTTCATATTGGTCTCGGTCATGCCGTAGCGCTCGAGGATGGCGTGGCCTGTGCGCTCGCGCCATTCGCGATGCGTCTCGGCGAGCAGCGGCGCCGAACCGGAGACGAAGAGGCGCATATGCCGGGTCGCCTCCTTGGTCAGGCGCGGATCCTGCAGCAGCCGGACATAGAAGGTCGGCACGCCCATCATGCAGGTCGCCTGCGGCAGGTATTTCATGATCTGCTCGGGATCGAATTTCGGCAGCAGGATCATCGAGGCGCCGGCGAAGAGCACGACATTGGTCGCGACGAAGAGGCCATGCGTATGGAAGATCGGCAGCGCATGCAGCAGCCGGTCATCCCTACTGAAGCGCCAGTAGTCGACGAGCGCGAGCGCATTCGAGGCCAGGTTGTCATGGCTCAGCATGGCGCCCTTGGAGCGCCCGGTCGTCCCCGAGGTATAGAGGATGGCGGCCAGGTCGTCCGGGCCACGTGCGACATCGGCGAATTCTGCGGAAGCGCCGCCGGCCTTGTCGAAGAGCGTCCCTGTCGCGACACCGAGCGTTTCCAACCTGGCGCCGGCCTTCTCGGCGTAGGGCCGCAGGGCCTCGGCCTTGTCTGGATCGCACACGAAGACCGCGGGCTCGGCATCTCCGAGGAAATACTCGATCTCGGCCGGCGTGTAGGCGGTGTTCAGCGGCAGGAAGACGGCGCCGGCGCGGATCGTGCCGAGATAGAGCATCAGCGCCTCGATGCTCTTTTCCACCTGCACGGCGACGCGGTCGCCCGGCTTCACGCCGAGCGCCACCAGGGCATTGGCGAAGCGGGCGGACACCGCGACCATCTCGGCATAGCTGTAGCGACGGCCGTCATCGAGAAGCGCGAAGGGCGCGTCGGGTGCGGGAATGCGCGCGGTGACGAGGTCGAACAGATGATTGGCCATGACAGGTCTCGGGTTTTCGTTCAGGCGGAGACGGGACGGAGCAGCTTGCGGACGGCGGACGAAGCGACGACGGTGTTGCGGCTGGCGAAGGCCTCGTGATTGGCTTCGATGTCGCCGAGATCATAGCGGTAATTGACCATCACGCCGTGCGACTCGCGCAAGCCCCGGGCCGAGAGATTACCGCCGATATTGATGCGTTCCAGCCTTGCGCCGTTGCCGAGATGGAAGCGCGCGACCGGGTCGATGACCCGCCCCGACGATGCACGCGCGCGCAGCAGATAATGCGCCGCCATCTGACCCAGCAGCTTGTCACGCCGGGCCCTCTCCTGTTCGTCGAGCGCCATGGTCTCGCCGACCGGGCGCGCAAGCTCGGAGAGTTCCTCATTGGTGAGCAGCGGGTCGCCAGGCTCGGCGACGATGCCCGCGAGCCAGCGCGCAAAGCCGGGAACGGGCGAAAGGGTGACGAAGGTATCCAGCCCGGGCAGTTCGCGCTTCAGGTCCTCGGCGACCTGTTTGATGAGGAAATTGCCGAAGGAAATGCCACGCAGCCCCTCCTGGCAGTTCGAGATCGAATAGAACACCGCGGTGGACGCATTCTGGGCCGGGAGGACCTCGCGCCCCTCACTCAGGACTTCGGCGATACTGCGTGGGATCGCGCCCGTCAGCGCAACCTCGACGAAGATTAGCGGCTCGTCGACCAGTTGCGGATGGAAGAAGGCGAAACAGCGCCTGTCTGCAGGCTCGAGCCGGCGGCGCAGATCATCCCAGCCCTGAATCTCGTGCACCGCTTCGTAGCGGATGACCTTCTCCAGCACATTGGCCGGTGTGTGCCAGTCGATGCGGCGCAAGACCAGGAAGCCGCGATTGAACCAGGAGCCGAAGAGATGCCGGAAATCATCATCGACCGGCTTCAGGGCCGGGTCGGCCTCGATCGCCTCGAACAACGCCTCCCGCATGCGGACCAGCACATGGGTGCCGCCGGGCGCGAGGTTGAGCCGGCGGAAAAGTTCCTGCCGGCGCGGCTCGGAGGCAATGTGCAATGCTGCGATCGCAACCGCATCCGGCTCATTCTGGTAGCGCGCGATGGCGGCGTTCAACTTCTCCTGATCCGGACCGAAGCGATCCTGCAGCAGGCGGAAGAAACCGAGGCGCCCGGGCGGATCGAGCCGTTCCCATTGCTCGAGAACGGCYTGCGCCAACGCCATGCCGGAGGCCTCACCGCGCCCTGACAGCAGGTCCTCGCAAAGCCGGTCAAGCGAGCGGTTGCGGTTCCCGGCAAAACGCTCAAGGCCGATCAGTGCGCGGCCCCGGTCCGCCACACTCGTCAGKAGTTCGCCKAGAAACGCCATGTCCATCCCCGTCTCCGCTGCCGTCGTGGTGCGATCCTATACGAGTTTTTCTGCGCCGGAATGAACGGCCTGTCCTGCTCGAGCATCGGCCCGAAAAGTGGATTGCGGTTTTCGGAGAAGCCGATGCGAACATAGAAGCTAGGTGTTTGATCCCGGGCTTTGATGGTGCAGTCTTTTCGCGTGAGTGGAAGGAGGCGCTATGGGCCAGGTTCACCA
>NZ_JBFTLD010000183.1:0-13283 GCF_056396265.1 Allobosea sp. 05T422_2
AGTCCGGATCGATCACGACCTGGGTCATGCCGTAATGGTCGCGCAGATCGATGAAGAGCACACCGCCATGGTCGCGGATGCGGTGGCACCAGCCCGAAATGCGAACCTGATTGCCGATATCGCTCTCGCGAAGGGCGCCGCAGGTGTGGGAGCGATAGCGATGCAAGGTCACGGGACTCGTCTCTCGGAAATGCGAAGGAGCCGGCGCAAGGCCAGCTGAAACCTTCGGCGTAAGCACACGCAGGCGCGCGGATTGTCAAGAATGGCAGCGATAATCGTGATGCGCGAAGCCGGCATTCCAGCTGTTCGCCGCAAGGAGGCGGCAGAGGCCGTCGCACCATGGTGTGAAGGTTTCAATACGTAGACAAGGCAGATGACCTTGTCCGGGCCCCGAAGGACAGGCCCGTTCTTCTGAAGGTCATGCGGCGCCGGCGAGCAGAAGCATGAAACGCGGACTCGACGGACAACCCGTTCCTCCGCTAAGCCGCTAATCATGAGCCTCATCACCACCACACAGGATCTGGCCGAGGCGTGCGCGCGGCTGGCCCAGCATCCCTTCGTCACGGTCGACACCGAATTCCTGCGGGAGACGACCTATTATCCGAAGCTCTGCCTGATCCAGCTCGCCTCGCCCGACGAKGCGGTGCTTGTCGATCCGCTCGCCCCCGAAATCGACCTCGCGCCCTTCCTGGCGCTGATGGCCGACCAGAACGTCGTCAAGGTGTTCCACGCCGCACGGCAGGACCTCGAGATCATCTGGATCATCGGCAAGATGCTCCCGACCCCGCTATTCGACACGCAGGTCGCCGCAATGGTCTGCGGCTATGGCGACTCCGTCGGTTACGAGCAGCTCGCCAACGACCTCGCCAAGGCGCGGATCGACAAATCCTCGCGCTTCACCGACTGGTCGCGCCGACCGTTGACCGAGGCGCAGCTGACCTATGCCGAGTCCGATGTCACCTATCTGCGTGACATCTATCTCGCCCTATCGGCCGATCTCGCCGCCAGCGGCCGTGAGGGCTGGGTTGCCGAGGAAATGGCGATCCTGAATTCGCCAGGCACCTATGAGGTCAGGCCCGAGAACGCCTGGCAGCGCCTGAAGGGCCGGATTCGCAAGCCCAAGGAAGTCGCGCTGCTGATGGAGATCGCCGCCTGGCGGGAGCGGGAGGCGCAAAGCCGCGACGTGCCGCGCCAGCGGGTGCTGAAGGACGATGCGCTGATGGATATCGTTCAGCGCGGTCCGCGCTCGGTCGAGGCGCTGGCGGAGCTTCGCTCCGTGCCGAACGGCTTCGAGCGCTCGCGGGCCGGCGGCGAGGTGCTCGCGGCGATCGAGCGCGGCCTGGCGCTCGATCCCAGGACCCTGCCCCGTCTCGAACGCGAGCGCGGACGCCCGACCAATGGCGCCGTACTCGACCTGCTCAAGGTGTTGCTGAAGGCGACCGCCGATGCCGAACGCGTCGCCCCCAAGATCCTGGCCTCGACCGACGATCTCGAGGCCATCGCCTCGGACGACCTGGCCGATGTACCGGCCCTGCAGGGTTGGCGCCGCGAAGTCTTCGGCAACAAGGCGCTGGCGCTGAAGAACGGGCAGCTGAGCCTGAAGATCTCCCGCGGGCGCGTGACCGTCGCCTGAGCGGCCGATGATCTAACCTTCTGCGCTTGCAGCAGCCTTCCCGAAAGCCGTCCGCGTTTCGGGCCTATGCCTTGCGTCAGAGACGCCCTGTCTCGTCGTCACGAGCGAAGCAATCCCCTCAGGCAGAGGCCGGGATTGCTTCGCCGCCGCGCCCCTCCCATGACAGACGAGGCTAAGGCCAGCGTCGCGTGCTGATGCTCACGCCGCCTTCTTTCGCTCGGCGATGCGCGCCAGATCGGTCAGCAACCGGCGCGTGCCCTTGAGCCGCTGCTCCGCCGTCTCGAAGTCGTCGATGAAGACGACGCGCATGTCGGGACGGACCTTGGCCAGCGTTCCCTGCTTCGCGACATAGCCGACCAGCCCCTCGGGATTGGCGAACTCGTTGTCGCGGAAAGCAACGATGATGCCCTTCGGTCCGGCCTCGACCTTCTCGACATTGGCCCGGCGGCAGAGCGCCTTGATCGCCACGATCTCCAGAAGTTGCTGCACTTCTTCCGGCAGCGGCCCGAAACGGTCGACCAGCTCRGCRCCGAAGGATTGGAKCTCGSCATCSTCGTCSAKSGTCGAGAGSCGCTTGTAGAGSGTCAGSCKSAGCGTSAGGTCRGYGACATAGTGCTCGGGGATCATCACCGGCGCGCCGATCTGGATACTTGGCGACCATTGGCTTTCGGCAACGATGTCGATGCCGGCCTTGAGCTGCGCCACCGCCTCCTCGAGCATCTGCTGGTAGAGTTCGTAGCCGACCTCCTTGATGTGCCCGGATTGCTCGTCGCCGAGCAGGTTGCCGGCGCCACGGATGTCGAGATCGTGGCTGGCGAGCTGGAACCCCGCACCCAACGTGTCGAGCGATTGCAGAACCTTCAGCCGGCGCTCGGCCTGCTCGGTCAGCTTGCGATTGGCCGGCATGGTGAAGAGCGCGTAGGCGCGGATCTTCGAGCGGCCGACGCGCCCGCGCAGCTGATAGAGCTGGGCGAGGCCGAACATGTCGGCGCGATGCACGATCAGGGTGTTAGCCGTCGGGATATCGAGCCCGGACTCGACGATCGTGGTCGAGAGCAGAACGTCGTACTGGCCCTCGTAGAAGGCCGTCATCACGTCCTCGAGCTGGCCCGCCGCCATCTGGCCATGGGCAATGCCGACCTTGGCCTCGGGTACCTGCTTGTCGAGGAAGTCCTTGACCTCGGCGATGTCCTCGATGCGCGGCACGACATAGAAGCTGCGGCCACCACGATAGCGCTCGCGCAGCAACGCCTCGCGCACGATCAGCGGATCGAACGGCGTGACGAAAGTCCGCACGGCCAACCGGTCGACCGGCGGAGTCGCAATGATCGAGAGCTCGCGCACACCCGTCATGGCGAGTTGGAGCGTACGCGGTATCGGCGTGGCCGACAGCGTCAGCATATGCACCTCGGCGCGGAACTCCTTCAGCCGCTCCTTGTGGTTGACGCCAAAATGCTGCTCCTCGTCGACGATGACGAGGCCGAGATCCTTGAACTCGACGCCCTTGCCGAGCAGGGCATGGGTACCGACGACGATGTCCATGGTGCCGTCGGCGATGCCCTGCTTGACCGCCTTGAGATCCTGAGCCGAGACGAAGCGCGAGGCCTGGCCGACCTTCACCGGCAACCCCGCAAAGCGCTCGGCGAAATTCCGGTAATGCTGGCGGGCGAGCAATGTCGTCGGCACCACGACCGCGACCTGCTTGCCGGCCAGCGCCGTCGTGAAGGCGGCACGCAGCGCCACCTCGGTCTTGCCGAAGCCGACATCGCCGCAGACCAGGCGGTCCATCGGCCGACCGGCCGCGAGATCGTCCAGTACCGCATCGATCGTGTTCTGCTGGTCTTCCGTTTCCTCGAACGGGAAGCGAGCCCGGAATTCATCATAGAGCCCGTCCGGCGGAACGAGGCGCGGCGCCTCCTTCAGCGCGCGGGCGGCAGCGATCTGGATCAGCTTGCCCGCCATCTCGCGGATGCGCTGCTTCAGCTTGGCCTTGCGCGCCTGCCAGCCACCGCCGCCAAGCCGGTCAAGAGGAACCTCGGTGTCCTCCGAGCCATAGCGCGAGAGCAGCTCGATATTCTCGACCGGCAGGAACAGCTTGGCATCGCCCGCATAGTGGATTTCGAGACAATCATGCGGCGCTCCGGCCGCCGTGATGCTCTGCAATCCAATGAAGCGGCCAATGCCGTGATCGACATGGACGACAAGGTCGCCGGGCGCGAGCGATGACAGCTCGGCGATGAAATCCTGCGGCCGGCGCGTCTTGCGGCGCGGGCGCACGAGGCGGTCGCCCAGGATGTCCTGCTCGCCGATGACCGCAAGCTTGCMGGCCTCGAAGCCGGTCTCGAAGCCCCAGACCGCGAGTGCCGTGATGCCGGGCTTCAGATCGAAGGCCGCGCGCAGGGACCCCGTGGTCTGTACGGTCTTGAGGCCATGATCGGCCAGCACATGGGCCAGGCGTTCGCGGGAGCCCTCCGACCATGCCGCAAGGATGACGCGCCGGCCATCGGCCTGCAGCGCTTTCACATGGGCGACCGCCGCATCGAAGACGCTGCCGGCATTGTCGGCGCGCTCGGCCGCAAAGCTTCGACCCTGGCGGGCGCCGAGATCGACGATCAGCTTGCCGTCGCTATCGGGCAGCTGGAACGGCGTCAGCGACGCGACGCCCGCATTGTCGATCACGCCGCGCCATTCGGCCGGGGACAGGTAGAGCGCATCGGGTGGCAACGGCTTGTAGGGCGTCCCTCCCGTGCCGCCCTGGTCGAGGGCGGCCTTGCGCGCATCGTAGTAGTCCTTGATCAGGCTGATGCGCTCGCCGACCGCATCCTCGGCCTGCGCGTCGAGAACCAGCGGCACATCCGGCAGATAGGTGAAGAGCGTGTCGAGCCGGTCGGCCAGCAAGGGCAGCCAATGCTCGAGCCCCGCAGGCCGCCGGCCTTCGCTGACCGCCTCGTAGAGCATGTCGTCACGGCCGGGCGTGCCGAAGCTCGTGATATAGGACTGGCGAAAGCGCTTGATGCTCTCGCTCGTCATCTGCGCCTCGGACATCGGCACGAGATCGAGTCCGCGCAACTGGCCCGTGGTGCGCTGCGTCTCGGGGTCGAAGGTCCGGATCGATTCCAACGCGTCGCCGAAGAAGTCGAGGCGGATCGGCGCAGGCATGCCGGGCGGAAAGAGATCGACGATGCCACCGCGCACCGCGAACTCGCCGGTCTCGCGCACCGTCGAGGTCCGCAGGTAGCCGTTCATGTCGAGCCAGCGTGCGAGTTGCTCTGTGTCGACCATGTTGCCTGGCGCAGCCGAAAAGCTCTCCGAGGCCACCTTGCTGAAGGCCGGCACGCGCTGCAGCGCGGCGTTGACCGTCGTCAGCAGCAGACGCGGCTTGTCGCCTGACTTGGTCTTGGCCAGTCGCGACAACGTCGTCATGCGATGGGCCACGATGGCAGGAGCCGGCGAGACGCGGTCATAGGGCTGGCAGTCCCAGGCCGGGAAGCTCATCACCTCCAGATCGGGCGCCACGAACTGGAGCGCATTTTCCAGAACCTGCAGCCGCTGCCCGTCACGCGCGACGAAGACGAGCATTGCCGCGCCTTCCACCTTCTTCGCCCGGGTCCGGACGAGATCGGCAAGGACGACGGCGTCGAACCCGTCCGGCACGCTGGCGAGCGTCGGCTTGTCGCCCCGCTTCAGCGCGTCGAGGATGCGGTCGATCTGCAGCTTGGCGAGCTGGGCGGGGGGCGGAATGCTCATATCGGATTGTCGCTGAGTGCTCAGACGTGAATCGGCTTGCTGTGGTTGTGGAACGCCTTCAGCCGTCGGAACACGGCCGTATCGTAGTTCACCGGCACCTCGGCCTCTCCTGTGATCCAGGACAGCAGGTCTCGGTCGAGAACCTCGATCAGTTGCTCGAACTCGTCGAGTTCGGCATCGCTCAACGTGCCGATCTCGGCGTCGGCGAAGCGGCCCATGATCAGGTCCGTCTCCCGCATGCCGCGATGCCAGGCACGGAACAGGATCTTGCGGCGGCGCGGATCGAGATCGGCACTGGTGCGGGAAGAGCCACTCATCGTAAGCCTCGCATGAAATGCAAATGGCGGAACGGGCCGGCCCCGTCGCGGAACCTGCCGATGCAGGCTATATAGCGATGGCGTCGGGGCGAGTCAGTGGCCGAACCGCCGCGTTTCCCGCAATTCCGGTTCCCACCCGAGGCAGATGCGTCCTTCCCTGCTTGATCCGCTCTTTGCTCCCGCGACGATATTGCCCGGCGTCGGCCCCAAGCTCGGCAAGCTTCTGGACAAGCTGCTCGGCGACGGGACGCAGCCAGCGCGGGTCGTCGACCTGCTCTTCCACCTTCCCACGGGCGCGATCGATCGTCGCCCCAGCGCCAGCATCGCCGACGCTCCGGTCGGCGATGTCGCGACCTTTTCGGCCCGTGTCACCGAGCATCGCCCGGCCCCGCCCGGCAAGGCCAAAGCTCCCTATCGCGTCATCGTCGAGGACGAGACCGGGGACGTGACCCTGGTCTTCTTCCATGCCGATGTCCGCCATCTCCAGCAGACGTTGCCGGTCGGCGAGTTCCGCATCATCTCGGGCAAGCTCGAGCTCTGGGACGGTATGCGCCAAATGGTCCACCCCGACCGCATCATGGATGCCCGGGCCTTCGCCAGCCTGCCGTCGATCGAGCCGGTCTACGGCCTGACCGAAGGCATCGGGCCCCGCGTCATGACACGCATCGTGGCAGCAGCGGCGGAAAAATGTCCGGAGCTCGCCGAATGGCAGGACCGCAGCTTTCTGCAGAAGGCCGGCTTCGCCTCCTTCGCCGAGGCCATCCGTGCCCTACACCACCCGCCGGACCTGCGCGCCGTCGAGGGTGACACGATCGCACGCAGGCGCGTTGCCTATGACGAATTGCTGGCGAGCCAGATCGCGCTTGCCCTGGTGCGCCGGCAGCAGAAGAAGGCAGCCGGGCGCGTCACCGCCGGTGACGGCCGCAGGCTCAAGGCGATCGAAGCAGCCCTGCCCTTTTCGCTCACCGATGGCCAGCGCCAGGCCGTGGCCGATATCCATTCGGACATGGAGAAGCCCGAGCGCATGMTGCGTCTGCTGCAGGGCGATGTCGGCTCGGGAAAGACCGTTGTCGCCCTGATGGCGATGGTCGCAGCCGCCGAAGCCGGCCGGCAATCGGTGTTGATGGCGCCAACCGAAATCCTGGCGCGCCAGCATGCCGAACGGCTGGCGCCGCTGGCAGAAACGGCCGGGCTCAAGCTCGCCCTGCTGACCGGCCGCGAGAAAGGCGCCGGCCGACGCCAGGTGCTCGAGCGGTTGGCGAGCGGCGAGATCGCCATCGTGGTCGGCACCCATGCGCTGTTCCAGGAAGGCGTCGTCTTCCACGATCTCGCGCTGGCGGTGGTCGACGAACAGCACCGTTTCGGCGTCCATCAGCGCCTGATGCTGGGCTCGAAGGGCGAGGCCGTCGACGTGCTGGTCATGACGGCAACGCCGATCCCGCGCACCTTGGCGCTGACCTGGTTCGGAGACATGGATGTCTCGGTGCTCGCCGAGAAGCCGGCCGGCCGCAAACCGATCTCGACACGCGCGATCTCGCTCGAACGCTATGACGAGGTCGTTGGCGCAGTCGGCCGCGCGGTGGAGGCCGGCGCGCAGGTCTATTGGGTCTGCCCGCTCGTTCAGGAATCGGACACGCTCGATGTCGCCGCCGCGCAGGAGCGCTTCGAGGAACTGGGGGGGCACTTCGGCGCCAGGGTCGGGCTGCTGCATGGCCAGATGCCCGGGCGCGACAAGGACGCTGCGATGGCGGCCTTCGTTGCCGGCGAGACGCGCATCCTGGTGTCGACCACCGTCATCGAGGTCGGGGTCGACGTGCCCAATGCCAGCGTCATGGTGATCGAGCATGCCGAGCGCTTTGGCTTGGCCCAGCTCCACCAGCTACGCGGGCGGATCGGGCGCGGCTCGGCCGCATCGACCTGCCTCCTGCTCTATAAGGGGCCGTTGGGTCCGGTCGCGGAGGCGCGATTGACCATCATGCGCGAGACCGAGGACGGCTTTCGGATTGCCGAGGAAGATCTGCGCCTGCGTGGCGAAGGCGAGGTGCTCGGCACGCGCCAGTCCGGATCCCCCGACTGGCGCGTTGCCCGCCCCGAAATCGATGGCGATCTGCTGACCGCCGCTCGCGATGATGCGCGGCTCCTGATCGAGCGCGACCCGCACCTCGCCGGCGAACGCGGCGAAGCCGTCAGGACGCTGCTCTATTTGTTCGAGAGGGACGTCGCGATCAAGCTCTTGCGCGCCGGCTAGATCGTCGGACCGGATATCGTATCCAGTCAGACGATCTAGCCATCTGTGATTGCATCGGCTTTCCCGAAAACCGCAATCCACTTTTCGGGCCGATGCTTTAGCGCTGGAGATCCTGCGGGAGATCAATCCCGATCAAGCGGCCGTAGCGCGGGATCGGCATCGTCCGGGTGTGCCTTCGTGAGAACCACAATGGACCCAATCAGCAAAGCCGTGTGGTGCGTCGAGAGCCGCTTCGCCTCCGGGATCTCGCTCGACCAGATCGCCTCGGTCAGCGGCGTCTCGCGCTTCCATCTCTGCCGCGCCTTCGGCAACGCGACCGGCCGCTCGGTGATGCGTTATGTGCGCGAACGCCGGCTGACCGAAGCCGCCCGGAGACTGGCGAATGGCGCGCCGGACATCCTCTCCGTCGCGCTGGACTGGGGGTACGGCTCTCACGAGGCCTTCACCCGCGCCTTTCGCGAGCAATTCGGCCTCACGCCCGAAGAACTGCGCGAGCGGCGCGACCTCTCGGCGCTCAAGCTCGTGGAGCCCATCGTCATGGACGCAAGCCCAACCGTTATCCTGGAAGAACCCCGCTCACTGACCGGCAAGAGCATGCTCGTTGCCGGGTTCGGCAGCCGCTACACCTATGAGACCACTGCCGGCATTCCCTCGCTCTGGCAGAAGCTCACCCCGCATTTCGGCCATGTCCCGGGCCAGATCGGGGGCATCGGCTACGGGGTCTGCTACAACGCCGACGACGAGGGCAGCTTCGACTATCTCGCTGGCGTCGAGGTGAAATCCTTTTCCKACCTGCCACCCGAATTCGACCGCATCCGCATTCCCGAGCAGAACTATGTCGTGTTCCTGCATCACGGCCATATCTCGGGCATCAAGGGCACATTCGACGCAATCTGGCGCGACTGGCTGCCGAAGAAKGGCTGGAAAGCCTCGGAAGGGCCGAGCTTCGAGCGCTATGACGAGCGCTTCGATCCGCAAAGCGGTACCGGAACCGTCGAAATCTGGGTTCCGTTGAAGGCCTGACGACCTCCCGGACCAAAAAGGACGGCAAGTCCGCAGATCAGTTCTGGGACTTGCCGTTGCCTGGTGGCGCCTTCGAGCCATTCTCCCCCGGCTGGATCAGCCCGGCGGACATGATGAGCTTGGCGCCGTCCTCCACCGAGATTGAAAGCTCCACCACCTCGCGACGCGGCAGGTAGAAGAAGAAACCCGTGGTCGGGTTCGGCGTGCAGGGCAGGAAGACGCCGATCTGTTCGCTGCCATCCGGCAGCCGTGAGCTGATCTCGGGCGCCGCCTCCTGAGAGATGAAAACGATGGACCACATGCCCGGCTGCGGGAACTGCACCATGCCGACCTTGCGGAACGATGTGCCCGATTGCGAGAAGATCGTCTCGAAAACCTGCTTCACGCCCTTGTAGAGGCCGCGGATCACCGGCATCCGGTGCAGGATCGCCTCCCCGGCATCGAGCAGGGTACGCCCGACGAGGTTGGCCGTCAGGAAACCGAGCAGCGTCAGGCCGATCAATCCGATCACCAGCCCGAAGCCGGGGATCGGATAAGGCAGATAGGTCTCGGGCAGATAATTGTTGGGGATCAGCGGCTTCACCACCCCGTCGATCAGGTTGATGAACCACCAGGTCACCGAAGCGGTGATCGCCAGCGGCCCCGCGATCACGAGCCCGGTCAGGAAATAGCGGCGTAGCCGCGTGCCCGCAGTCGGCCGCAGCAAATCCGGCTGAAGCATGTGGCTGGGATCAGGAGGGCCGTCTGACGTCATGGCGGTCCGGGAATCCGATCTCCACAGGGCGTGCTTGCCTCGGCGGCGCTGCATCGCGATATGAGCAGGATAGCCGAGCCGGTGCTGCTGACCAGCCCCGTCTCACGTGCCGACGCGAATGCGGATGGATTTCGTGACCGAAACACCCCGGCAACTCCGCCGCTGGTACAGGCCGCTGATGTTCGCCGCTGGTTGGGTGTTCACCGGAATCGGGGTTATCGGCCTCGTGCTGCCGCTGATGCCGGGAACAGTCTTCCTGATTCTCGCGGCCTGGTGCTTTTCGCGGTCTTCGCCTCGCTTCGAGGCCTGGCTGCTTGGCCATCCCAGGCTGGGTCCGCACGTCCGTCGCTGGCGCGCAACCGGCGCAATCGACCGTCGGGCGAAATGGATCGCCTGCGGCTCCATGCTGTTCAGCTTCGGACTGGTGGCGCTGAGCGACGCTCCGCCCGTCGCGCTCTGGGCCAGCGGCGTCAGCCTGCTCGCCGCCGGAAGCTATGTCGCGAGCCGGCCGGAGCCGACCCGCCAGGATTGATCACTCGACCGAGGATTGATCACTCGACAGTGACGGATTTTGCCAGGTTGCGCGGCTGGTCGACGTCCTTGCCCATGAAGACGGCCGTTTGATAGGCGATCATCTGGATCGGGACTGCATAGACGATCGGTGCGAATAGCGGGTCCATATCCGGCATCACGATCGTCACCTCGGGCTCGATGCCGCATTCGGCAGCGCCCTTGGCGTCGGTGATCAGGATGATCCGGCCGCCACGTGCCGCGACCTCCTGCATGTTGGAGGCGGTCTTCTCGAACAGCGTATCATGCGGTGCGATGACGATGACCGGCATGTCCTCGTCGATCAGTGCGATAGGACCATGCTTCAGCTCACCTGCCGGATAACCTTCGGCGTGTATATAGCTGATTTCCTTGAGCTTCAGAGCGCCTTCGAGCGCCATCGGGAAGCTCGTGCCCCGGCCGAGATAGAGCACGTCGCGCGCCTTCGACAGCTTTCGGGCGAGCTTCTCGATCTCGGGTTCCAGCGTCAATGCCTGCGCCATCAATCCCGGCAGCGCTATCAGCTCGCGGACATATCGGGCCTCTTCCGCCTCCGAAAGCGTGCCGCGGGCGCGAGCCGCCGCAAGGGCCAAGCTCGCGAGCGCGGTTAACTGGCAGGTAAAGGCCTTGGTCGAAGCTACGCCGATCTCCGGCCCGGCCAGGGTCGGCGCCACGACATCGCTCTCTCGCGCGATTGTCGAGGTCGGCACGTTCACGACGGCAAGGACGTGCTGCCCTTCCTGACGGGCGTAGCGCAGGCAGGCAAGCGTATCGGCGGTTTCACCCGATTGCGAAACGAAGAGCGCGAGACCGTCCTTGGGCAGCGGCGCCTCGCGATAGCGGAACTCGGAGGCGACATCGATCTCGACGGGCAACCGCGCCAGCTTCTCGAACCAGTACTTCGCCGTCAGTCCCGCATAATAGGCGGTTCCGCAGGCCGAGATGGACAGCCGCGACAGCGCCTTCCAGTCAAAGGGGGCATCGAAGGGCAGGCGCACGGTTCCCGCAGCCATGTCCAGATACTTCGTCAGCGTATGGCCGACGACCTCCGGCTGCTCGTGGATCTCCTTGGCCATGAAATGATGGTAGTTGCCCTTCTCGACCAGGAAGGTGCCGGCGGCGACCCGCTGCGCGCGACGCTCCACCTGCGCGCCCGTGATGTCGTAGAAGGTCGCGCCTTTGCGATGGAGCACGACCCAATCGCCTTCTTCCAGATAGGCGATGAGATTGGTGAAAGGGGCCAACGCCAACGCGTCAGAGCCGAGATACATCTCGCCATCGCCGACGCCGACCGCGAGCGGCGAGCCCTTGCGAGCGCCGATCAACAGGTCTTCCTCGCCCTGGAACAGGAATGCGAGGGCAAAGGCACCGCGCAGGCGTGGCAGGCTGGCTGCAACCGCCGCAACCGGATTCTTGCCCCGCTCCATCTCGCTGGTGACGAGATGGGCGACGATCTCGGTATCGGTCTCGGTCTCGAAGACGCGGCCCGCAGCTTCGAGCTCGGCGCGCAGCTCGCGGAAGTTCTCGATGATGCCGTTATGCACGACCGCGAGCTTCTCGGTCGCATGCGGGTGAGCATTGGTCTCGTTTGGCTTGCCATGCGTCGCCCAGCGCGTATGGCCGATGCCGATCATCCCATCGAGCGGCTCGTTCGACAGGCGGATCTCGAGGTTCCTGAGCTTGCCCTCGGCACGGCGGCGCGTGAGCAGACCCTTCTCCAGCGTCGCGACGCCGGCGGAATCATAACCCCGATACTCGAGCCGCCGCAGCGCCTCGACCACCTGAATGGCTACGGCTTCCTTGCCCAGGATCCCCACAATGCCACACATGCCCGACCTCTTTGAGTGTTGCCGTTGCCGGCCCGTGTAGCTGCGAACGCCAAAAACACCCAATCACGTTGAATGTCAGACTGTGAACAGGCGTTTCGGCGTCGATTCAATCCGTATTCTTGGCCGCGCTCAGCTTCCTGACCTTTGCCCTATCTCGGAACACCTTCGCCCAACCGTCCCGCCCGACTTGCCTGCCGCGAGCGATCGCCAGCCCGTCAGGCGGAACATCGGAGGTGATGACCGAACCGGAGCCGACATAAGCCCCATCGCCGATCGTCACCGGGGCAACCAGCGACGAGTTCGAACCGACAAAGGCGCCGGCACCGATCGTCGTCTTGTATTTGAAGAATCCGTCATAATTACAGGTGATCGTACCGGCACCGATATTGGCCTCGGCGCCGACGCTCGCATCCCMGATATAGGTGAGATGGCTGACCTTGGCTCCTTCCCCGATATCCGCCGCCTTGATCTCCACGAAGTTCCCGACCTTGGCCTTGCGCGCCAGCTTCGCGCCGGGGCGCAGCCGGCCATAAGGCCCGACACTCGCCTGCGGGCCAACCTCGGCGCCCTCCAGATGCGAGAAGGCATGAATCACCGCGCCATCGGCAACGCTGACGCCGGGGCCAAAAACGACATTGGGTTCGATCAGGACATCGCTGCCGATTGTCGTGTCGTAGCTGAAGAACACGGTCTCGGGCGCAATCAGCGTCGCACCCTCCTTCATTACCGCCAGCCGCTTGCGGCGCTGGAACTCTGCTTCCGCAGCAGCGAGTTGGGCGCGGTCATTGACGCCCTGCACTTCGCTTTCGGGGGCGCTCAGCGCGACCACCTTCAAGTCTTTGGCGCGAGCGAGCGCCGGGGCGTCGGTCAAATAGAATTCGTTCTGGGCGTTCGAGCTGCCGATTGAATCGAGAATGGCAAGTGCGTGCCGACCGTCCAAGGCCATCAGCCCGGCATTGCAGAACCGGATCGTCCGCTCGGCCGCGCTCGCATCCTTGTGCTCGACGATCGCTTCCAGCACGCCGTCGCGCATCACAAACCGCCCGTAGCCAGTCGGGTCGGCAGCCTCGAATCCCAGCGCCACAACCGGCGCACCATCGGCGAGCCCAGCCCGCAGCGACAGGAAGGTCTCGGGCCGAACCAGCGGCGTATCCGCGAAGGCGACGAGGATATCGTCATAGCC
>NZ_JBFTLD010000184.1:0-13272 GCF_056396265.1 Allobosea sp. 05T422_2
GTTCTGCTCTATGCGCACTGCTCGCCCCCAGCCCGCATTCTGGTGCTTGACCAGGGCGGACACATGATGCCGCTTCTTCAAGCCGTCGGTTATGCCGTTCTTGGCCAAGGCGAGGATGCGGTCGACGTCGCGGCTTGCGTCGTGAGCGGACCATTGCCGCCCTCGGATCTCGGAGTTGCGCTTGGCGCGGTGGCGAAGAATGGCGTCCTTGTCTTTGGCAGGGGCGATATCACCGAGGACGAGCTTGCTCGACATGGATTTGCGCTCGCACCAATCTCGGCCTCCGGCGCTCTGGCGGTCGCGGTTAAGGGCCAGATCACTGCAATGCCCGCTGCCGTGCGGCCACCGCGTCCCGAGCCAGCGCTGTTGCAGGACGACTTGAGGTCGGCCCTGGGAGAACTCGAGAGTCGCATGGTCGAGCGGCTCGATCGTCTCTCCCTGCAGAGCACMCAGTTGGTCAACTCGCTCGATCGGCTGAGCTATGCCGTCAGCCTGAAGGGCAGGCTCGTCAGCCTGCTTCGCCACACCGGTACCCTCAACGCAGCGGCGTCCGTGCTTTCCCAGGTCCGAGCGGCCCGCGGCTCGTTCAGGCGGCGCCGCCCGGCTGTCATGGGGCCTGTCATGCAAATGGCTTCAGGGGCTGCGGTCTTCGGGCCGGTCGCCATCGCGTCCGCCGGGCAGGTGGCCAACGATATCGAAGCTGTATCGAACCAGAAGAAGATCGGCTCCATCCGACTGAAGCCTCCTGTGGCGCCGGCCGATGAGTCCAGCACTGCTCTCAGCCGACCAGAGGCTGACAGCCTGGCCGGTTGGCTCGCGCTGCACGCACCCGACGAGGCCTCCAATATCAAGACCTTCATGGTCGATCTCGACGATCGTGGCGTCGCCCTCAATCTGTTGCGCGGGCGACTTCTTCCCGAACAGGCGCTTTTGCTCGTCCGCAGGTCCGGCCAGGATCCGCTGCCGGCCGAACTGGGCCAGCCCGATGCGGTCGAAGGTCAGCTCGCATATTATCGCGCTGCGCCATCCGTGTTGCGCGCGCCATCCGACGAGGTCACGAAGGATGCAGAGCTGAACGGATTCAGCTGGCCCAAGATCTCGATGATCATGGTGAGCTTCAACCAGGCTGATTTTCTCGAGGAGGGAATCCGGTCTATCCTTGATCAGGGCTACCCGAACCTCGAGTTCATCTTGATCGATGGCGGGTCGACCGACGGAAGTGCCGAGATCATCGAGCGGTACCGTGATCGCCTTGACAAGGTCGTCATCGAACGTGACCGCGGGCAATCGGATGGCCTGAACAAGGGCTTCGACCGTGCGACGGGCGAGGTCCTGAGCTGGCTCAATAGCGACGACCTGCTGTTGCCGGGCGCCCTCGCCAAGGTGGGAAGGGCATTTCGACATTACGGCTCGGATATGGTCGTGGGCGGCTGCAAGCAGGTGCAGCAGAACGGTCGGGATGTCGTCGTCGCCCATCACAACCATCTACCCTTCGGTCAGAAGATCGCRCTGCCCCTGGAGGAGCTTCTGGATTTCGACAATCGTTGGCAGGGCGGAGCGTTCTTCTATCAGCCGGAGGTTTTCTTCAGCCGCGATCTCTGGCTCCGCAGCGGCGGCGGCCTGAGGCTCGATCTGTACTACGTCCTCGACTATGATCTTTGGATCCGGATGGCGGCAGCCGGCGCCACGGTGGCACATATCCCCGACTTCCTCGCTGCMAGCCGTATCCACGAACAGCAGAAGACGAAGTTCGGCGAGAATCCGTTTATCCCGGAGGCTCGGCGGTTGCTCGCCGAGTACTCCACGGGTGTTCACTGGACACGTCCGTCAGTGGCCTGATACGGACCACACGTCGTCCCGGAGCCCGGTTCATGCTACCTCTACTAGGCACTTTTCATATCGTGGCGCTCGCCGCCCTGACGACGTATGGTTTTCATACGCTACGGCTTCCGTTCACTACCACTGTGGTGGCGGTGTTCATCGCAATCTGGAGCAACCTTGTCGTAACGGGGCACATTCTGTCACTGTTTACGAAGCTAAATGTGACGTGGCTTTATGCTCTGACGTCGCTGTGGCTTTGTCTGCTGCTTTTTCTTGCATTGAGGTCTGCGAAGCCACGGGCGCCATTCCCGCGGACTGACGCTATTGGTTGGCTGTCTGTCCCGTTCGAGAAATGGTTGCTTGGCTTCCTATTGCTGACCGCAGGTATTTTTGCCGGTCTGACTCTGTTGGTTGCCGCTACGCATCTTGCCAATAATCCAGATACGGTAGTCTATCGATTCCCGCGCATATTCTGGTATCTTGCCAAAGGTTCTCTTGAGCATTTTGGTGTCGGCACTGACCCGCGAGTGCTATACTATCCTCTCAACGCCGTGCTGCTGTACTGGCCGCTCGCGCTCTACGAGTTTGGTCCTCTTTGGTTCAACCTGCCCACGGTCATCGCTTGGCTCATGACCGCCGTCGCCACTTATTCGTTCGCACGTCATTTCGGTGCTCCCCGGGTCTGGGCGGTCGCTGCGGCTTGGCTGATCGTGCTGACCCCAAATGTCTTGATTCAGGCGGTTTCGACGAATGACGAAATCCTGGCGGCTGTCGCGATGCTGGGAGGGCTGCTGTTTTTGTTCCGATGGAGTCGACAGGCCAGCTTGCTCGATCTTCTGTTGGGCTTTGCAGGTATCTGTTTGAGCGTTGGAACGAAGCTCCACGCTTACTTCTACTGGGTCTTTCTCATTGCCGTCCTGATTGCCGCTACCTGGCATTGGCGCAAAGTGTTTGCCGTCATGCGCCCGCTCTGGTCGTTCAAGGGCGCGGTGGTTGCGCTAATGTGCGTGACGCTTGCGGTTGTCATGGTCGCCAGCTTCATGATCCTCAATTTGCGCGCAACCGGGCAGATCACCGAGTTTAGTTTTGCGCGACAGGTGCTCAATACGCCATGGGATTGGGCCGTCAGCCTCCAGACCACGGTTCTATACTCGGCCCAGGTCATCCTTGCTCCCCTGCCTGATCTGCTGCCCACGAAGGCGCTGGGAGGAGGAAGGGAAACGCTTTATAGCAGCTTCAACGCTGCCATCGCTCCGCTGTTCGGTTGGGTGAACAACGGCCCTGCCTACATGTCGGTCGGGTATCGCTTCACAGGAGTGATAGGCGGAGTGGCGGTGTTGTTCAACGAACACACCGTTTATCTGGGATTTAGCTGGCTCGTCGCTCTGGTTGCTCTCGCCTGGCTGTTGACGCATCGGCGCGAGGCCCCTGCCTGGGGGCTGTGGGTTGCTCTGTCCATGTTCGCCTGGTTCGTGACGTGGGCGTCGATGACGAAGTACGTCGATGGCATTCCCGTCTATTTGTCCTATGCAGCCATCGTGGCATCGCCTGCCTGGGTTTTTGCCTTTGCACGTATTGGGTCGCGTTTTTGGTCGGCTGCGCGAAATTTTTCAATAACCATTGTAGGGGTGACGCATCTTATCACTGCCTGCAATATTATGGTTTATAATGCCTACCGATCTTCGCTGGCTGTCTTTGTACAAGGTGCGAGCTTCCCTCTTTCACCTGGATTAGCAATTGATAAGTCAGTAACGGATGAGATTGCTCAGGCTAAAGATGGCTTGACGCATTACTTGATAAATTGGGGCCAGCCGAATTGGCTTTTCATGGCCTTTAATCCACAAATTCGTAATTTCATCAGGCCGAACAACCTGACCAAGGATTTCATTGAGGCTCCCAATGCCGAAAGCAGGCTTATCGCGTACAATCGCGATATGCTTATGCCGCAGCCCGCGGACAGGACGCTTCACCTTTACCCGATCCGCCAGTTTCCGGTCTATGGTGATATCCCTATCCGGATCACCGACAAGGCCTCTCCCGGCCTAACGCTGATCGGCAGTCTGATGTTTGCCTTGGGGCCGGAATGGGTTTTCGCTGCTGGAAACGGTGTGGAGACACGACATCCGGAACGCAGCGGGTATGTCGTCATCAGCTTCAACGAGGTCAGCAATTTCGGGCATGACCAGAAGCCGGTTATCGACGTTAGCCCGCGCCTCTTCGGTGTCGATCAGAAGGATGATCTGAGTTTTCGCTACATTATGAAAATCGACAGTGTTGAGACAGAGCGGACCGAATGGTCGCGTTTGCCGGCTGCACGCCTAAGTACTATCGGTTTCTCAGGCTCAAATGGAGTGATGACCATCCAAGTTAGGAATAATGGCCGGAACKGCGCGATTGATTCCGTCGATGTGCCCCTCCGCTCGATGGCGTCCCGGAGTTTGCCCTGATGAAGCGCAAGATCGTAGGATTCCTTCTGGCGACGATCGGGGAGAAGCGCACCTTCCGGCTGGCGGTGCTGCTGCGGCGGATGAGTTACCGACTTGGCCTCTCCCGCCTCTCTGTTGCCAGGATCGATGACGCCGGGTCGGCCCCGGCGATCGGCTTGGGCCCCTGCACTCTACCGGTCGCCTTCGCCCTCGCCAGGGTGCTACCGGGGCATCTCACGGCCGAAGATCTCGAACGCCTCTATGAGCTTGGTCGTGCCGGCAGATCGGTTTGCTGGGTTGGCAGCGCGCAGGAAAGCAGCCAGGCGGCAGTGATGCTGCATGGCGGTGGCGCGACGCATGTGGCCTTCGGCCTCCCCGCATCGATGAATAGGACCGACCTGATCGTCCTGCAGAAGGATGCAACTCTTCCTCGGCTGGTGCGGAAGGCGGCCGAAGAGGCTGGGGTACAGATTGTCGCGCTCAACGGACTCTCGGCGAATGGAGGTAATCTGCGCCATCTGAAAGGGCAGTTGTCGAGGCAGGGTCGTCTTCGCGTCGTGATTTTGAACGACGTCTGCTTCCAGTATGGCGCCGGAACGGCGACCCGGCGCCAGGCTCAGTCATTCCTGTTAGCGGGGTGGGACGTGGCGATCGTCTGCTGGCAGCCAGGGCACGACACCGGCTTTCCCCGTATCAGCCAAACGGTGCCTACTGGCCGTTGGTTAGGGGTGCATTCGCTCAGCGACGTGCACGCGGCGGCAGGGTTGTCCGACGAGGAGATCCGCGTGCGAGTCGTCGCTGAGGTCAAAGCGCTGAATCCGGACTTGGTGATCGCCGGCAATCTCCATGGTGCATCATGGCCGATCGATATCCTGCCTGCACTGCGAGACGAGGGGCTCTCGGTTGTCGCGTATATGCACGACCTGCATTGGGTGACAGGGCGTTGCGCCTACCCGGGCCCCTGTCGCGCTTATGTCGAGGGCGGTTGCCATGCGGACTGCCCTACGGCCGAGCAGTATCCCTCGATCCCGCGCAACGAGATAGCCCCGGCCTGGCGCCGCCGGGCCGACGTCTTCACGGGCCCTGACGCCATCCCGTTGATTGCGAACAGCGACTGGACGCGCGACATTGCGTTGTCCCGCTTTGGGGATGCGGTCAAAATCGAGACCGTCCATCTCGGCCTGGATCACGGTCTCTTCGCGCCAATCGACAAGGCTCTGGCCAAGCGGCTGTTGGGCGTCCCGGCAGAGCCTCCGATGGTGCTGCTGGGCTCCGTCAACGTGACGGAGGAGCGCAAGGGCGGTCCAGTTCTCGCCGAGCTGTTGAATTCCCTGAGCGCACGCGCCGATGTCGGGGTCATGGTGTTCGGCCACGGCTCAGACCGGCTCCCCTCCACCCGTGCGTTTGGTCTGGTTCGTGATGAGTACCTGATGGCGCTTGTCTATAACGCGGCCGATATCTTTGTGGGTACGGCCCGTGAGGAAGCCTTCGGGCAAACCGTTCTTGAGGCTGCGGCCTGCGGCCTGCCGGTCGTGGCTTTCAAAGCCGGAGGCATTGTTGAAGCAGCCGATGAGGGGCGGACGGCGATTCTACAGACGGAGTTCACGGCCCAGGCGATCGTCGAGGGGCTGGATCGGCTGATCAAGGACCCGGCCTTGCGCCATTCCATGGGCGCTGCCGGGCGGGAGCGCGTGGCGACCCAGTTCAGCCTCCAGGCGCAGGCCGACGCCTGGACGTCGGCCCTGCTTCGGATTTTTTGAACCTGCCGAAACGCTCTTATATGGCGGCGCTAGCGGCGAAAGAGATGTGACATTCCCGCTCTGTGTGTTTATAGCAATGCCATTCTTGAAAGCGTGACAGGCTCCTACTAGGTCTTAGAAAACATGTCTCAGAAAGTCGCTCTTATCACTGGCGCGCCGGGCCAAGACGGAGCCTATCTCTGTCAATTGTTGCTGGAAAAGGGCTATATTGTTCACGGTATTAAACGCCGCTCATCATCCTTCAATACTGCTCGCCTTGATGAGATTTATGTTGATCCGCACAATTCTGATGCGAGACTGTTTTTGCATTATGGGGATCTTACCGACTCGACAAACCTGATCCGGCTTGTCCAGGAGACCCGGCCGCACGAGATCTACAATCTCGCTGCCCAGAGCCATGTTCAGGTCAGCTTTGAGACCCCCGAATACACGGGCAATGCCGACGCGCTTGGCACGTTGCGACTGTTGGAGGCCATCCGTATCCTCGGCATGACGGAGACTGTGCGCTTTTATCAGGCGTCGACCTCCGAGCTCTACGGCAAGGTTCAGGAGACGCCGCAATCCGAGACGACGCCGTTCTATCCGCGTTCTCCCTACGCCGCCGCGAAGCTCTATGCCTACTGGATCACGGTGAACTACCGTGAGGCCTATGGCATGCATGCCTCAAACGGCATCCTGTTCAACCATGAGGGGCCGACGCGCGGCGAGACCTTCGTCACACGTAAGATCACCCGCGCTGTTGCGGGCATCCAGCTTGGGCTGCAAGATTGCATCTATCTCGGCAATCTCGACGCCAAGCGCGACTGGGGTCACGCTCGCGACTATGTCGAGGGCATGTGGATGATGCTGCAGCAGGACAAGCCCGACGATTACGTGTTGGCGACCGGCGAGATGCATTCCGTGCGCGAATTCGTCGAGATTGCCTTCGCCGAGGTCGGCAGGACAATCACCTGGAAGGGCGAAGGTGTCGAAGAAACCGGCATCGATGCCGACTCCGGGCAGGTATTGGTMAAGATCGACCCGCGCTACTTCCGCCCAACCGAGGTGGAGCTGCTGCTGGGCGATCCTAGCAAGGCGAAGCGCCAGCTCGGCTGGACGCACCGGACCGGATTCCGTGAGCTGGTGGCCGAGATGGTCGCGAGCGATCTCAGGGTGGTGGCGGGCGAACAGGGCCGCAATGATCGGTCGGCGCTCTGACGACTGGTCTCGCAAGCTAAGCGACGGCAATACAAGGAGCACGGTTGCATTGAAGCTCCGTGCTGATGAGGGATGCAGGCGTGTTTGATCTAACCGGAAAGCGTGTCTTCGTCGCTGGTCATCGCGGTATGGTCGGTTCGGCCATCGTGCGCCGCCTGCAGAACGAAAGTTGTGAGGTCTTGACCGCCTCGCGCTCCGAACTCGATCTGCGCCGCCAGGCCCAGGTCGAGGAGTGGTTTGCGGACAAGCGTCCAGACGTCGTTTTCCTCGCGGCGGCTACGGTCGGCGGCATCCTCGCCAATGATACGAGGCCTGCCGAGTTCATCTACGATAATCTCGCTATCCAGTCCTCCGTGATCGAGGCGTCCTATCGAACCGGTGTGAAGAAGCTCGAATTCCTCGGCTCCTCCTGCATCTATCCGAAGCTGGCGCCGCAGCCGATGTCGGAAGATTCCTTGCTTACAGGGCCGCTGGAAGACACCAACCAGTGGTATGCGATCGCCAAGATCGCTGGCATCAAGCAATGTCAGGCCTATCGTCGGCAGTACGGCTGCKATTTCGTCTCGGTGATGCCGACCAATCTCTATGGTCCGGGCGACAATTTCGATCTCGCCGGTAGCCACGTGATTCCCGCACTGATGCTGAAGGCGCACCGTGCGAAGTCGGCAGGCGACGCCACCCTGCCGGTCTGGGGCTCTGGTCATCCGCGGCGCGAATTCCTGCATGTCGACGACCTTGCCGATGGCGCAGTGCACGTCATGAAGCACTATTCAGGCGAGAGCCATCTCAACATAGGCACGGGCGCGGACATCACGATTGCTGCTCTCGCGCAGCTGATTGCCGATACTGTAGGGTTCAAAGGTGCCCTGTCGTTCGACGCGTCGAAGCCCGATGGTACGCCGCGCAAGCTGATGGACGTGTCGCGGCTGCAGAAGGTGGGCTGGACAGCCCAAGTCTCGCTAGAGGATGGACTGGCCGATCTCTATCACTGGTTCCTGAAGAGCTTCGAGGACGGCGCCCTGCGCGGCGCCTGAGGCAGAGGGCCAGCCTTCGCCGCCGCAGCAGAGCGCCCGCTTCACGCCGATCTCCTCGGCATGCTGCGCTTCGCGACGACCGAAGGTGCTGCTTGCGTGACCGCGGTCAACCCGATCGCTGTTGCGGAGTGAAGCTTCCCCGGGCGCGGTTGCCTTGAGCACTCTGTAGGTCATGTCCGGTCTGCCCGGCAGATTGCCGAACGGGAAATTTCCCCCGGAGCGGCGCAGCGGCTTCGGCATTCTGAGCGATCTGGGGCTGGGCCGGTCGGCGTCACCCGTGATAGGCGCGATACCAGTCGACGAAGCGCTGGATGCCAGTCTCGATCGCGGTTGAGGGACTGAAGCCGACGCGCGCTGCCAGCGCACTGACGTCGGCATAGGTCACGGGCACATCGCCGGGCTGCATCGGAAGATGGCGCTTGATCGCTTTCTTTCCGCAGGCGGCCTCGATCACGGCGATGAAGCGATCGAGCCGGATCGGCGTGTGATTGCCGATGTTGTAGATGCGATAAGGCGCCGCGGCAGTCGCAGGATCGGGCGAGGCCGGGTTGAAGTCGGGCGAGGGGATCGGCGCCTCTCCAGTCAGCCGGACGATCGCCTCGCTGACATCGTCGATATAGGTGAAATCCCGACTCATCCCGCTTTCGGCGTAGACGTCGATGGGACGGCCTTCGAGGATCGCCTTGGTGAACTTGAAATAGGCCATGTCCGGCCGCCCCCAGGGGCCGTAGACGGTAAAGAAGCGCAGGCCGGTGACCGGAACGCCATAAAGATGCGCATAGGAATGCGCCATCAGCTCATTGGCGCGCTTGGTCGCGGCATAGAGGGACACGGGGTGGTCGGCGCCATCATGCTCGCTGAACGGCACTTTGGCGTTGGCGCCATAGACCGAGCTTGAGGACGCATAGATCAGGTGCTGAACCGGATGGTGTCGACAGGCTTCCAGCACGGAGAGGAAGCCATCGAGATTAGCGCTGGCATAGGCGCGAGGATTGTCGAGTGAATAGCGAACGCCGGCCTGGGCGGCGAGATGGACCACGATGTCGGGGCGAAACCGTGCAAACCCCTCCTGGAAAGCATCATAGTTGGCAATGTCAATGCGCTCGAAGGAGAAGCCGTTGCGCGGCGTCAGGCGATCGAGCCGTGCCTGCTTCAGTGCGGGGTCGTAATAGGGATTGAGGTTGTCGATCCCGAGGACCTGGATCCCCTGTGCGAGCAGCGCTTCGGTAACGTGGAAGCCGACGAAGCCCGCAGCGCCCGTGAGGAGAACCCGTTGCGGTGATGAGCTGACCGTCACTGTCTGGGCCGCCAGGTCGTCATGAATGGTGCAGGAGGGCGCTGCGACGAGAATGCATATCTGATCCGGTATCGATTGATCATCGAAAGGGCAAGGCCTTCTTCCCGGAAAGGATAGGCGCCGTCGACGGGCTCTGGCAACGGTGGCAGCATCACCGACTGCGGCGGTGGTTCGGCTCATGGCACGCCACTGCGCCGGGAGATCGTGATCGCGCGGAAAGACGAGCCCCACTCAATTCAGAAGAACAACGTTACGCCCAAGCAGCTCCTGAATCGCCCAGCGTTCTCCCCTGGCCCGGTTGTCGACGAAGCGCTTGGAGACCGCCAGGTCGGTGCAGTCGTCGACGATGGCTCATGTCGAAATAGGAACGCGCGCTTCGGGAGCTTCCCGCTGGGCTCGCTCGTCCTGTCAGCTGAAGATCATGACATCCACGCTCAGCAGTCGTTGGATCACCCAGTTCTCCCCTTGCTGGCGGTTCTCCCGGAATGTGGCGACCACGGAAAGATCTGCACAGTCCTGAACAAAGCCCGCGGCCCCGGCGAAGTAGAACGCATGCTCGGCCCTTTGGCAGAGCATGGTTTTGTTTGCGATCTGGGCAAACGGGACGAGCGGGCAGTCCTTGGCCAGAAGGAACCGAAACGCGCCTTCCGAAACACCAATGGCGAATGGGTTGTAGATATCATCAGCCGCAACGATCCCMCTTCGGAGCATCACATTGGCGGCTAGCTGGAGATCGTGCAGCGCGCCTTCGGCAGTATGGTCGCCATCGACGCTGATGATCCGCGGAGGGGCGCCGATCATGGCAGATACTGCGGCTGCGTCGTAGTTGGCGGTGCTGCCCTTCCAGAGGGCCATGCGCTCCCGCGATCCGAAGAATTCCTCGGCGTGCTTCCAGGCGGTTTCAGGGTGGCAGAGCTCGAAGGTGTCGAAGCCTCCGACCCATTCGTCTTGCTTGAGACAGGCGTTCATCATCAGGCTGAGATACTTGCCATGATAAACGCCGTACTCAAGCGCCGGGCCGCGTATGCCGGTCTCTGCCTGCAGGCCCATCAGGTAAGTCGTGAAGTACGCGGCGTCTGGATGCAGCCACCCGACAACGCCGGGCAACCGACTCTCAATGAAGTGCCTGTCCGACGCCGTCAGGCGGGTTGCTCCGCTGGGGGGATTTCGGTGCTGCTGCCCAATTCCCGGCTCCTCGTCACTCAGTTGGTCCCGTAGCACCGGACCGAACTTTTCCTACAAAGCAGCCCCTCGTAGCCTTCAGGCGCCTTCATTTGCGCGGATCTGATCGTCCTGTTTGCGCTCGAGATCAATCATGCAGCGGCGAAGCGCGCTCCGCTTCGGCGATGCTTCGTAATGGCGCTAGTGCAATTGGCGGGATCGCAGTCCGGGATCTCGCGAGGCGAAACGACAATACCGTTTTACTCTGCGTTTTGCACCGCGCCTAGAGGAATCCATGTGCGACGCGACCTGATGATCGTGTCGGCCTGTCTCGGCCCAGCCGCTGCCATCTCGCCCACGCCGCGACAGCGCGCGGTGAGCGGGAGGCCGATCAAGCCTGCTTTAGCACGAGGTCGCAGGCGACCCGGCGCGCGCTCACGGGGGCAAGATGCAGGCCGTCCTCTGTGCGCAGCGGAGCGAGCGGGAAGCTGATGAGCTTGAAGTCCGGAAAGGCATCCTTGACCGCATCGCGGACCGCTGTCTGCCGGGGCGCGGCTGCGATGGCAGGGGCGACCGGCCATTCAATCAGGACGATCTCGATCCCACGCGCCTTCAGTCTCGAAATGGCCGCCTTCAGCTCTGCGAGCCTCTGCCCCAGATCTCCGGACACCGGCGCTGTCAGTTGCCGCTGCGTTTCCCGTGCCACGATATCTGGCGAGACGACATCGGCC
This sequence comes from Allobosea sp. 05T422_2, assembly GCF_056396265.1. NCBI lineage: Bacteria > Pseudomonadati > Pseudomonadota > Alphaproteobacteria > Hyphomicrobiales > Alloboseaceae > Allobosea > Allobosea sp. 05T422_2. Next base: position 11,428 of record NZ_JBFTLD010000184.1, read on the forward strand.
ACAGAGGGAGCGGGCAGCGCATCGCAAGCGCTTTCTAGGCTACGCGAGGCCACCGCGTTGTGTGCTGAGCCCCGCAACCGTCCAAAGCTGGATAGAAGCAGATTTATCGGCCGATACTCTAACCGCAGGCCCCTGATCCATTTGCGTAGCGCCAAGGGGATCGGGGTCGGGGCTTCAATCAGGAGCGCCTGGTCGAGCGGCTGGTCGAGAGTGTTGATTTCCACCAGGATCCGTGCCGGTCGCAGGCCAGCCTTCTCGACAAGCGCGAGCCCGGTCGCCGCGCCCTTGCCTCCGAGCGAGAGATTCATCCAATCGCCCGGCAGCCAATCGTCGGGGAGGCGCACCCCCAGGGAACTGCCGACGAGGATTGTCGATAGCATGCCTTCTCCAATCAGTGCGCGTTCGGCCCTGGCGAGATTGTAGGCATTCTGGTCGGGGTAGAGTGTCACGACCGGCCGCAGGAACTCGACGCCGAGCGCATAGGCGACCAGCAGTGAGGCGGCCGAGATGAGTACGACCCTAGAACTGGAAATAAATGAAGGCACTTGAGCTGCCGCTGTTCAGGATGATGGCGCCAAGAAGCAGGCCTTCTACGGCCATCTGGTGTTCAGGCGACCGGAAGCGCGATGTCGGAAGCAGATGATAGGCAACGACCGGCAAGCTATAGGCCACAATGACGAGGCATCGCAGGAGGCTAGGTCTGATATCCGTGTTCGTGAACATTGCCGAGACGTACTGCACCGCTTCCCCGAAATCAGGCAGCTTGAATAATAGCCAGCCTAGCGTGACGAAAGCGAAGACGGCGAAGACCCGCAGTAGCCCCAGCACTGGATTCCGGCTCGCAATCCATGCCGGTGCGGTACAGGCCCGCTCGATCGCCAATCCGGCGCCATGCCACAGGCCCCAGACCGCATAGCTCCAGGCTGCGCCATGCCAGAGCCCGCCCAGCCCCATGACGGCGATGAGATTGACATAGGCTCGAACCTTCCCATGCCGGTTGCCGCCGAGCGGAATGTAGAGATATTCGCGCAGAAAGCTCGAGAGCGAGATATGCCATCGGCGCCAGAATTCGGCTATGCTGTCCGCCAGATACGGGCGGTTGAAATTGACGGGCAGCCGATATCCCATCAGTGCGGCGATACCGATTGCGATACAGGAATAGCCGCAGAAATCAGCGAAGATCTGGACGGAATAACCGATCAGCAACGCCACAAGATCGACGCTCGAGAGATTCTGACAGGCCGGGCAACTGATGAAGGTGGTCTGCTGCGCCAGATTATCGGCGATGACAACCTTGAGAAAAAAGCCGACGACCACATTGTGGATCACTGTCCGCCAATCGATGTCCGAGAACCTCTTGCCTGCGATCTGAGGCATGAATTCGGCGGCCTTGACGATTGGCCCCGCGACAAGCTGCGGAAAGAAAATGATATACAGCAGGGTGTTGCGATAATGGCGGCCGAGCTTGAACGGATCGGCTTTCGGAACCTTTCCTCGCCAAGTATCGACCACGAGGGAAATACCATGAAATGTGTAGAAACTGATCCCGACGGGAAGCGGAAGCAGGATGAGCGTCTGTCCTATCGAGGGGGTTTGATCAAAATTTGCTCCGAGAGCCCCGGCAATAAGGTGATTGTACTTAAAGAAGCTTAGTATGGCCAGATTCGCCGTGACGCCGGCCGTTGCGCTCAGCCTGGGCATCGCGCCTTTCATGACCGCGTAGCTTGCAAGGCTGGTGATTGTTGCAGACAGAAGCAGGAGCGTCAGAAGAGCCGGCTGTTCCCAGGCATAGAAAAAAAGGCTCGCACACACGAGCCAGCTAACCTGCCATTGCCGCATTGCTGG
>NZ_JBFTLD010000185.1:0-13258 GCF_056396265.1 Allobosea sp. 05T422_2
GAGCTACACCTTCGAACTGCGCAAGGGACTGACCTTCCACAACGGTGCGCCGCTGACCGCCGCGGACGTCGTCTGGAGTTGGCAGCGATATATGGACCCGAAAACGGAATGGCGTTGCCTTGCCGATTTCGACGGCCGCAGCGGGCTCAAGGTCGAAGCGGTCGAAGCCGTGTCGCCAACCACCGTGCGAATGCGCATCAACGAGCCCAACGCGCTCTTTCTGTTCTCGCTGGCGCGCACCGATTGCGGCAGCGCCGCAGTAATCCATAAGGATTCGTTGAATCCTGACGGGTCGTGGAAAGCACCGGTCGGGACCGGCCCGTTCAAGTTCGGCGAGTGGCGGCGGGGCCAGCAGATCAGCCTGATGCGCTTCGCTGGCTACCAGTCGCTGCCCGGCGGCCTCGACGGCTTTGCCGGCAGCAAGCGGCCGCTCGTTCCGGAGGTCAGGTTCCTGGTCGTCCCGGATGCAGCCTCGGTGAAGGCCGGCCTGATCGCAGGCCAGATCGACATCGCCGAAGTGCTGGGCTCTGATGTCTCCGAGCTGAAGAAGGCTCCCGGTATAACGGTCCAGACCGCGACCACGGCAGCGCGCCATGCACTGCTCTTCCAGACCAATGACCCGATCTTCAGGACGCCGGCGATGCGCCAGGCGCTTGCGGCGGCCATCGATTTCAGCCAGCTCGTCGCGATCGTCTCCGATCTCGGCGTGCAGCCGAACAACTCCACGATCCACGCCAAGTCGGCCTATCACAGCGACGTGCAGAACCTMTCGCACGGCTACGATCCGGCGCGTGCGAAGAAGCTTCTCACCGAGGCCGGCTACAAGGGCGAGCGGCTGAAGATCACCACCAATAACCGTAAATCGGCGCCAAGCTTCAACATCGCAGTCGTGCTGCAGTCGATGTTCCAGGCCGTCGGCGTCAACTCGGACATCGATGTCGTGGAGTGGGCGACCCATATGGATCGCTTCCTCAAGGGCAATTACCAGCTGATGGTGCATTCCTACTCGGCGCGGCTCGACCCGGCGCTGAGCTTCGAGCATTTCACCGGGCCGAAGGCGGACCAGCCCCGCAAGGTCTGGGATGACCCCGCTGTGATTGCGCTGCTCGACAAGGCCTCGAAGATCGAGAGCCCGGCCGAGCGTCAGAAGATCTTCGACGAACTGCACAAGCGGATGATCGACGACGTGCCGCTGGTGATGCTGTTCAACTCGATCGAAGCCTGGGCCTCGACGGCGCGCGTCTCCGGCTTCGTGCCGTGGGAGTCGCGCGTGCGGGCCTGGGAGGTTGCTATCAAGTCCTGAAGAGCCGATGCATCAATCGATGCTGCGCAGGGCAGTTGCGATGGTCGCGAAAACCAGGTCGATCTCGCCTTCCGAGACGATGAGCGGCGGCGACAGCACGATCGTGTCGCCCGACCCGCGCACCAGCACACCTGCCTCATAGCAGGCCTTGGCGCAGGCCGCTCCGCGCGCGCCGGGCTGCCCTGGCCGCGGTGTCAGCTCCACGGCGCCGAGCAGGCCGATGCTGCGGATGTCGGCAACATGCGGGGAGCCTTTGAGCGCCAGCGCACGCTCCTGCCAATGCGTGCTTGCCGCCTTTGCGCGCGCCACGATGCCCTGTTCGGCAAAGACATCGAGCGTGGCGAGCCCAGCGGCACAAGCGAGCGGGTGAGCCGAATAGGTATAGCCGTGGAACAGCTCGATCACCTCGGGCGGGCCGGCCATGAAGGCATCATAGACCGTATTCGAGACGATGACGCCGCCCATCGGCACCGCCCCATTGGTCATGCCCTTGGCGCAGGTGATGAGATCGGGCGTCACGCCGAATGCCTGCGCCGCGAATGGGGTGCCGAGGCGTCCAAAGCCCGTGATGACCTCGTCGAAGATCAGGAGCACGCCATGCTTGTCGCAGATCGCGCGCAGGCGCTCGAGATAACCCTTCGGCGGCGCGTAGACGCCGCCCGAGCCGGTCACCGGCTCGACGATGACGGCCGCGACGCTGGCCGGGTCGTTCATCTCGAGCACGCGCTCGAGTTCCTCGGCATAGGCCGCGCCGGTGTCCGGCTGGCCGCGCGAGAACGCCATGCCGGCATCATAGGGTAGGGCGAGATGGGCGACTTCCGGCAGCAGCGGGCCAAAGCCGCGCTTGTGCCGGCCGAGGCCTGCCACGGAAAGCCCGCCAAAACCCATGCCGTGATAGCCCTTGGCCCGGCCGATCAGCTTGGTGCGGCGCGCGTCGCCGCGCGCATGGTGATAGGCGCGTGCGATCTTGAGCGCGGTATCGACCGCCTCGGAGCCGGAATTGACGAAGAAGACGTGATCGAGCCCCTCGGGCGCGAAATCGCACAGCCGTGCCGCATAGGTCTGCGCGGCAGGATGGCTCATCTTGAACGAAGAGACGAAATCGAGGCGCCCAGCCGCCTCACGGATCGCCTCGACGATGCGCTGCTGGCCGTGGCCGGCATTGACGCACCAGAGGCCTGCCATCGCGTCGAGGACCTGGCGCCCTTCGGGAGTGAAGTAGTGCATGCCCTCGGCGCGCTCGAACAGCATCGGCTCCTGCTTGAAGCCGCGCATCGGCGTGAACGGCATCCAGAAGGCGTCCGGAGCGTTGCTGCGGTCGGTTTCGCTGCGAAGGGCGGTGGCTGGCATGAAGCGATCCTCGGGCGGGGCGATCCCATCACGGGCGCGCCATTGGCGAGAGGCGATACTGTCTTTATTCCGTACGAAAGACAATATCRCTTCACATGCCTTGCTAGCCGGGCGTGGGCGGCGGTTGCCGGACTCTCCGCTTGAGTTCGCTGGCGCGCTGCAAATGCCGGCGCATCAGGACCGAGGCGATTTCCCGGTCTCCGGCTTGCAGGCGTTCGAGGATCTCGATGTGCTCGGTGCAGCTGACCTGGACCCGTTCGGTGCCGGAGCCCCAATCATAGTTGGAGAGCCGTCGCATCTGGTTTTCCCGGCGGATGGCGGAGTGGATGAAGCGATTGCCCGATGCGGCCGCGAGACCTTCGTGAAAGGCCGCGTTCATCTCGTAGAAGGCGACGCTGGAGGACTCGCGCCAGGGCTGGGTCAGGGTGTGGCGGTGCCGCCTCAGCATCTCCGCCGCCCAGTGCYCGTCGAGGCGAAAGCCAGGTTCGAGAAAACCCATGGGTTCGAGCAGCATGCGGAAGCGATAGCGCTCCATTCGCAGCGACGAATCCGAGGATTCATGCAGGAAGCGCCAGCCATAGCCMGGCTTGCGCTCCACCATCTCCAGCTCGGCCAGGCGTTTCAGGGTGCGCTGGATTTCCGGTCGCGCCATCTCGTATCGGCGCATCAGCTGCAGCTCGGAAACGTCATCGCCAAGCGCGCCGCTCTCGCGGTCGCGTGCGATCCTGACCAGAGCGAGGTCGGTCTCGTCGGGCGAGCCGCCACTGTCTGCCGGAAGCGGAAGCGCGCTGACAAGCTCGACGCCCTTGTTGGGGTGACGAAGCACGATTCCCTGGCCTTCGAGGTGGCTGAGCRCCGCCCGCACCGGGGTCCGCGAGACATTCAGGCGCTTGGCCAGATTGTTCTCGTTGAGCCATGCGCCCGCCGCGAGACCATCCTCGCGCGCCAGTTGGATGATGCGCTCGGCCAGATCCTGCTGGAGCCGCGTCGGTTCGGCCATGAATTTCCTCTTGATTGTCTTACTGCGTGATGAAATACATTAACTGTTAGCCGGGCGCCAGAGCCGGCGCGGAGATTTGGTCCATGGTTGAGCCCTTTCCATTCATCGATGTTTCGGGATCGCCCTATGAGCGCGGCCGGCAGCATGGCGCCGCGGTCCCCACGCGCGTCAAGCGCAGCATCGAGCTCTATGGCGGCCAGCTCACCGATCTCGGCTACGATGCCGTTGCCAAGTCGCGATTGATCGCCGAATTCGCCCGCGAGATCGAGGCTTTCGGCGCCCACTATGTCGAGGAGATGCGCGGCATCGCCGACGGTGCCGGCGTCACGCTCGAAGATATCGTGATGGTCAATGCCCGCACCGAAGTCATGGCCAAGGCACGGCTCGAGAAGGCCAAGCCGGTCGAGGCCGGGGAGGAGCTCGACGATGGTTGCACGGGCGCGGTCATCCTGCCCGAGCGCAGCGCGACGGGCGAACTCATCCACGGCCAGAACTGGGACTGGAAGGCGGAATGCGCCGAGACCGCCATCGTGCTGCGCGTGCGCCGCGATGACGGCCCGGACTTCCTGACCTTTGTCGAGGCGGGCGGTCTTGCTCGCTGTGGCATGAACGCCGCCGGCGTTTCGATCACCGCCAACTATCTGGAATCCGAGCGCGACTTCACCCAGGCTGGCGTGCCGCTGGCGCTGATCCGGCGCAAGGTGCTGGAGCAGGAGCATTTCGCCATGGCGATGAAGGCCGTGGCGACGACGCCGAAGGCCTGCTCGAACAACATGATGCTCTCGACGGTCGCAGGCTTCGCCATCGACTTCGAATGCGCCCCTGATGAGGCCTTCCCGATCTACCCGGCCGATGGCCTGATCGTTCATGCCAACCATTGGGTCGGCTCGATCGCGCTCACCAAGATCAAGGACACCGGCATTCCGCGGGTGCCGGAGAGTTTCTATCGCGACTGGCGCGTCCGCAAGCTGCTCGACGATGCCGGCCGCAAGCTCAGCGTCGCCGATCTCAAGAATGCGTTCTTCGACGACTTCCTGTCGCCCTATGCCGTCTGCCGCCCGCCGCGTCCCAACGAGACCKGCAATCTCTCGGCCACGGTGTCGATGGTGATCATGCAGCCGGCGAAGGGCATCATGGAAGTGGCCCCGCTGCCGGCCCTGAACCGGCAGTTCACGCGCTACAGCCTGACTGACGATCCGGTGACGCTGGCCGAAGCCGCCGAGTGAGTTCTTTGCATGCGTCGGAGCCGTAGAGGGCGGCCCGACGCCATTCGCTAACAAAAAATCAGGAGGGGATCGAACATGGCTTTCAAACCGATTGCGGCAGCAGCGCTTGCCAGTGCGGCAATGACCTCGCTGCTGGCAGGTCTCGGCCCGTCGCTCGCGGCGCCAACGAGCATTCGCGCGCATCTCAATGCCGATATCCGCAGCATCAATCCGGGCGTGAACCGGGACGACAATACCGACGCCGTCGTGCTGCATATGGTCGAGGGCCTCGTCGCCTATGGCGATGATGCCGAGGTCAAGCCGCTCCTTGCCGAGAAGGTCGCGCTGTCCGAGGACGGGCTGAGCTACACCTTCACACTGCGCAAGGGGGTGAAGTTCCACAATGGCGCGCCGCTGACGGCTGCCGACGTCGTCTGGAGCTGGAACCGCTACATGGACCCGAAGACCGAATGGCGCTGCCTTTCGGAATTCGACGGGCGAGGGCGGGTCAAGGTCGAATCCGTAACGGCGCCGGATGCTTCGACGGTGGTGTTCAAGCTCGACAAGCCGAGCTCTCTCTTCCTTGCCAGCATCGCCCGCACCGATTGCGCCATGACCGGGATCATGCACAAGGATTCGGTGAAGGCGGATGGCAGTTTCGACAAGCCGATCGGCACGGGGCCATTCAGCTTCGGCGAATGGCGCCGCGGCGAATATATCCGGCTCGTGCGCAATGCCGACTACGCCAGCCTTCCCGGCAAGATCGATGGCTATACCGGCAGCAAGCGTCCGCTGGTGGATGAAGTCCGCTTCCTGATCGTGCCTGACAGCTCCACCGCCAAGGCCGCATTGCTGCGTGGCGACATCGACGTCATCCCCGACGTCGCCAACGCTGAAGTCGGCGAGCTGCGCAAGAACCCCAAGGTCGAGGTCTCGCTCGTCTCGAACATGGGATTGGTCGGCCTCCTGCTGCAGACCCGCGATCCGTTGCTGCAGAACCAGAAGCTGCGCCAGGCGATTGCCGCGGCGCTCGACGTCAACGAGATCGTCTCCGCCGTCACGGACGGCCTGGGCAAGCCGAACAATTCGATCGTCCCTGCGATGTCGTCCTATTACGGGCCGGTGCAGAAGCAGGGCTACAAGCACGATGTCGCGGCTGCCAAGAAGCTGCTTCAGGAAGCCGGCTACAAGGGCGAGCCGATCGTGATGCTCGCCAACAAGCGCTATCCGCAGAGCTTCGATTCCGCGGTGATCGCGCAGCAGATGCTGCAGGGCGCCGGCATCAATGTCTCGATCGAAGTGCTGGAATGGGCGACGCAGCTCGACCGCTACAGCAAGGGCAACTACCAGATGCAGGCTTTCCCCTATTCGGCCCGCCTCGACCCCGCACTGAGCTTCGAGTCGATCGCCGGTCCGAAAGCGACCCAGCCGCGCAAGGTCTGGGACGATCCGGACTCGCTCGCGCTGCTCGACAAGTCGATGGTGGTTTCGGACAAGGCCGAGCGCCAGAAGCTGTTCGACGAACTGCACACGCGCTTCATCGCCCAGGTGCCAATGGTCATGCTCTATAATGGGCTCGATGCCGGCGTCTATGCGAAGCGCGTGAAGGGCTACCAGTCCTCGATCCTGTCCAAGCCCAGGCTCTGGGAAGTCAGCGTCACCGACTAAAGGTCCCCCGGCTCTCTCTCGGGTGCATCCTTGAGAATATGAGCTGCAATCAACTGCGAGAGGCGCGCAATGTCGCGCTTCTCGATGGCTTCGAGCATGGCGTGATGGTCACGGTCGCTGCGCAGCAGCGACTCGTGGGAGGCCCATACCGTGACGTTCGACCCGCGCCCGCGATCACGCAGGTTCCAGATCAGCTCCTCCAGCACGGGGTTGCCGCTGAGATGATACATCACTTCGTGAAATTCGGCGTTGACCCGGCTCTGGTCGGCGCGCGTGCCCTCGCGCACCGCCACGCCGAACTCCTCGGCGAGGCCACGAAGCGTCGAGAGGGTTGCCGGCGTCATCCGGCCAACGATTGCGGTCGCGACGGAGGTCTCGATCACGATCCTGACGGACCGGATATGGCGCAGGGTCTCTCGATCGATCTCGGCCACGCGGTAGCCCCGGTTGGGGACATGTTCGATCGCCTTGCGCACGACGAGTTCGTCGAGCGCGGTGCGAACATCGAAGCGCGTCGCGGCGAATTTCTGCTCGATGTCGATCTGACGGAGCCATTCGCCGGACCGGAATTGGCCGAGCTTGATCGCCTCGGCGATCTCTCCAGCCAGGGCGTGTTTCGATTTCGGCTTACGCTTCACGGTCGTCATCGTCATCCCCTAGCTCATCTCGCCGCGATTTCGCTACCGAGCGAAGCGACCGATCCAAGCTTGCCAGCCTGAATGCAACGTGCAACATAATTGGCGCCAATTTAAAAGCCAATAAAGGATATCCGATGGCTGCGATGACTGCGACGCGTGAAGCGCCCGAAGCCAGGAAGGCCGACAAGGCTGCCGCGCTCTACGACATGGACCGGACCACGGTCTTCGCCAGCCGGCACGATCCCCGCTTTGCCTATTGCCTCTACGTGCCGCCGTCAGTGGGGCAGGGCGGCGAGCCGCCGGCGCTGGTCGTCGCCATGCATGGCACCGGCCGCAGTTTCATCACCTATCGCGATGCCTTCACCGAGTTCGCGCGCTGGAACAACTGCATCGTGCTCGCGCCGCTCTTCCCGGTCGGGGTGCGGGGCGACGGCTATCGTGACGGCTTCAAGTACATGCGCGAAGCCGACATCCGCTACGATCACGAACTGCTTGCGATCGTCGACGAGGTCGGCGAGCGCTACAATCTCGACTTCAAGCGCTTTGCCCTGTTCGGGTATTCCGGCGGCGGACACTTCGCACATCGCTTCATGCTGCTGCATCCCGACCGCCTCTGGGCCGCCTGCATCGGCGCACCGGGTTCGGTCACGCTGCTCGACCCGACCCGCGACTGGTGGGTCGGCACGCGGAATTTCGCGGCCCTGTTCGGGCAGGAGATCGACTTGGCCGCCCTCGCCAAAGTGCCGGTCCAGATGATCGTCGGGGCTGCCGATCTGGAAACCTGGGAAATCACCCACAAGGAAGGCGGCCGCAACTGGATGCCGGATGCCAACCATGCCGGCAAGACCCGCCCTGAGCGGCTCGCCAGCCTGCAGCGCTCCTTCGAAGCCGCAGGCGTGAAGGTGCGCTTCGATCTGGTGCCGAACATGCCGCATGACGGCGTCAAGGCTGTGCCGCGCGTAGAGGAATTCCTGGCGGAAACGCTGACCCGCCTGCGTGCGGATGCTGCGCCTCTCACCGTGCTGAAGGGGAAATGAAGTGAACCTGACGTCGTCCCTGGCTATTGCTTTGACCCTTGTTGCTGCGCCGGTTCTGGCGCAGCAATCGACGATCAATGTCGCGCTCAATGCGGACATCCGTTCGACCAACCCGGGCGTCAACCGGGACGACAATACCGATGCCGTCGTGCTGCACATGGTCGAGGGCCTGGTCGGCTACCGCGAGAACGGCGCGGTCGCGCCGTTGCTGGCGGAGTCGATCGCGGTCTCGCCCGACGGGCTCACTTACACCTTCACGCTGCGCAAGGGCGTGAAGTTCCACAATGGCGCGGTCATGACCTCGGCCGACGTGCTGTGGAACTGGAACCGCTACGTGGACGCGAAGACCGACTGGCGCTGCCGGGCGGAATTCGACGGCCGGACCGGCATGAAGGTCACCAGTGTCGACGCACCTGATCCGTCGACCTTCGTCATGAAGCTGGAAAAGCCGAGTGCGATGTTCCTCGACACCATGGCGCGCACCGATTGCGCCATGGTCGCGATCATCCACAAGGACTCGGTGAAGGCCGACGGCAGCTGGGACCGGCCGATCGGCACCGGCCCCTTCACGCTCGGCGAATGGCGCCGCGGCGAATTCGTCTCGCTGAAGCGCTTCGACGGTTACGTCTCGCCCCCTGGCGAGCAGCGCGACGGCTATGTCGGCCGCAAGCGTGCCCTGGTGCCGGAGGTGAAGTTCCTCTCCATCGCCGATGGCGCCACGATCAAGGCCGGCTTGATGTCGGGCGCATTGCATGTGGCAGACGTCCCTGATTCCGACGTGCCGGAAATGAAGAAGATCCCCAATCTCGAAGTGATGAGCGCCCCGAGCGCGACGAAGCACGCCTTCCTGTTCCAGACGCGCGACGCCCTGCTCGGCGATGTCCGGATGCGCCAGGCGATCGCGGCCGCGCTCGATCTCGACCAGATCGTCGCGCACACCTCGAACGAGCTCGGCAAGACCAACAACTCGGCGATCTATGTCACGTCGCCCTATTACAGCGAGGTGCAGCGCCAGCGTTACACCCAGGACCTCGCCAAGGTGAAGAAGCTGCTCGCCGAGGCCGGCTACAAGGGCCAGCCGATCAAGCTGATCGCCAATAAGCGCTCGACGGTGCCGAGCTTCCCGGCCGCGGTCGTGGCCCAGGCCATGCTGCAGGCCGCCAGCATCAACAGCGAGATCGAGGTGCTGGAATGGGCGACCCAGCTCGACCGCTATTCCAAGGGCAACTTCCAGATGATGTCCTTCAGCTATTCCGCCCGCATCGATCCTGCCCAGAGCTACAACCAGTTCAGCGGACCCAAGGACGCATTCCCGTCCAAGGCCTGGGACAGCCGGCGTGCCGACGAGCTGATCGAGAAGGCGACTCTCGTCGGCGATCCGGCCGAGCGCCAGAAGCTGTTCGACGAGCTCCACAAGCTGATGCTCGCCGAAGCTCCGCTGATCTTCCTCTACAATCAGGTCGACACGGCCGGTGTCTCCAGGAAGCTGCGCGGCTTTGCCCCCTGGGTCGCTGGGAAGCCGCGGCTCTGGGAGGTCAGCTTCGCCAATTGAGGCGTTGCTCCTGGCCCGCGCCGGACCCGGGCCAGCTCATCTCAAAACCAAGAAGAACGACGACAACAGGAACATCGACATGAACCGCATCTATGCCTCGGCCTTCGCACTGGCGACCTCAGCGCTCGTCGCTGGTCCGGCCGCCGCCCAGTCCGTCACGGTCGCGGTCGCTGCCGATATCCGCAGCTCCAATCCCGGCGTGAACCGCGACGACAACACGGATGATTTCGTCCTGCAGCTCGTCGAGGGCCTGGTCGGTTATGCCGAGGATGGCACGGTCGGGCCGCTTCTCGCCGAGAAGGTCGAGATGTCGGCCGACGGCAAGGCCTACACTTTCACGCTGCGCAAGGGCGTGAAGTTCCACAATGGCGCGGAGCTGACCTCGGCCGACGTCGTCTGGAGCTGGAACCGCTACATGGATCCGAAGACGGAGTGGCGTTGCCTGTCCGAATTCGACGGTCGCAATGGCCTGAAGGTCGAGGCGATCGAGGCTCCCGACGCCAACACCGTCGTGATGCGCATCAACTCGCCCAGCGCGCTCTTCCTCGACGCGCTGGCACGCACCGACTGCGCCATGGCCGCCGTCATCCACAAGGACTCGCTGAAGGCGGACGGTTCCTGGGACAAGCCGGTCGGCACCGGGCCGTTCAAGATCGGCGATTGGAAGCGCGGCGAGTATTTCACCATGACCGCCTTCGACGGCTATGTGTCGCCGAAGAGCGACAAGCGCGACGGCTATATCGGCCTGAAGAAGCCGCTCATCAAGGACGTGAAGTTCCTTGTCGTGCGCGATCCCGCGACGGTGAAGGCCGGCCTGATCTCAGGCGCCATCGACATGGCCGAAATCCTGCCGAGCGATGTCGAGGAACTGCGCAAGAATCCCAAGCTCGACGTGAAGGTCGCCCCGAACGCCGTGCGCCACACCTTCCTGTTCCAGACGAACGACGCGCTGATCAAGAACGTCAAGCTGCGCCAGGCCATCGCCGCCTCGCTCGACATGACCGAGCTGGTCGCAGCCGCCTCCAGCAATCTCGGCACGCCGAACAATTCGGCGATCTATCCGAGCTCGGCCTATTTCGGACCGGTCGAGAAGCAGGGCTTCAGCTATGACCCGGCCAAGGTGAAGAAGCTGCTCCAGGAGGCCGGCTACAAGGGCGAGAAGATCTCGATCATCGCCAACAAGCGCCCGACCGTGCCGAGTTTCCCGGCCGCCGTCGTGGCTCAGGCGATGATGCAGGCCGCCGGCATCAATGCCGAGATCGAGGTCCTGGACTGGGCAACCCAGCTCGATCGCTACAACAAGGGCAATTACCAGATGCAGTCCTTCTCCTATTCGRCACGCTTCGACCCCGCACTCGGGTTCGAGCAGTTCGCCGGGCCGAAGGACAAGCAGCCGCGCAAGGTCTGGGACAATGCCGAGGCGCAGGCACTGATCGACAAGTCGATGGTCGTTTCGGACAAGGCCGAGCGCCAGAAGCTCTTCGACGACCTGCACAAGCGCATGATCGAAGAGGTGCCGCTGATCATCTACTTCAACGGCCTCGACGTGATCGCGCATTCCAAGCGCGTGCGCGATTTCCAGCCGTGGCAGTCGAAGATGCGGATGTGGGGCGTCAACCTCGCCAATTGAGGCGCAGGTCTGACGGGGAGGGGAAGCACCAATGCTGCGTTTCGCGCTCACGCGCATCCTGATGGCGTTGCCGACACTGTTCATCGTGGCAGTCTCGGTTTTCGTCCTGATCCGGTTGATCCCGGGTGATCCGGCCCAGCTCATGCTGGGCGACCTCGCCGATCCGGCGAGCCTGGCCGATCTCCGGGCACGCCTGGGCCTCGATCGCAGCCTGCCGATGCAGTTCGCGATCTGGTTCGGCAATCTGCTGCAAGGCGATCTCGGCCAGTCGATCAATTCGCAACAGGCGGTCCTGCCGCTCATCGCCCAGCGCTTCTTCATCAGCGCGCAGGTGGTGCTGGTTGCGGTGCTGTTCGCCTGCCTGGTCGCCGTGCCGGCCGGCGTGATCGCCGCCTGGCGGCAGAACAGCTCGCTCKATCTCACCCTGGTCGGGCTGGCGACGCTGCTGCTCTCGATCCCGACCTTCTGGCTCGGCCTGCTCCTGCTGCTGTTCTTCGGGCTGAAGCTCGAATGGCTGCCGGTCGTCGGCTATGTCTCGATCGGCGAGGACACGACACGCGGCATCCTCTACCTCGTCATGCCGATCCTGACGCTGTTCCTGCACGAGATCGGCGTGATCCTGCGCATGGCGCGCGCCTCGACGCTGGAGGTGCTGCGGCTCGACTACATCACCCATGCCCGCGCCAAGGGCCTCTCGGAAGGCGCCGTGCTCTGGCGCCACGCCTTCAAGAACGCCTTCGGGCCGACCTGGACGCTGATCGGGCTCGTGCTCGGCAACCTGCTCGGCGGCATCGCCGTGGTCGAGACCGTCTTCACCATTCCCGGCCTCGGCCGTCTGCTGGTCGATTCGATCTTCGCGCGCGATTACCCGGTGATCCAGGGCTGCCTGCTCTTCGTCGCCTTCACCTATGTCCTCGTCAATCTGGTGATCGACCTGTGCTATCCCATCTTCGACCCGCGGGTGACAGCCGAATGAAGCTCCCCGCACCCAACGCCCTGCTGGGCGGTCTGCTCATCGGTGTCCTGCTCGTCGTCGCCCTGACCGGCGCGGTCTGGACCCCCTACGATCCCCTGCAACTCTCGTTCCGCGCCAAGCTCGCGGCGCCGAGCGCCATGCACTGGCTCGGCACCGACGAGTTCGGCCGCGACGTGCTCTCCCGCCTGATGGCGGGCGCTGCGACCAGCGTCTGGATCAGCCTGCTGACCGTCACGCTCGCCGTGACGCTGGGCACCGTGATCGGCGTCTTCAGTGGCTATCTCCGCGGCTGGTTCGACCGCATCGTCATGGCCTTCAACGATGCGCTGCTCGCCTTTCCCGGAATCCTGCTGGCGCTCGGCCTGCTCGCGGTGGTGGGTGCCAACAAATACGGCATCATCGTCGCGCTCGGCATCGCCTATGCGCCCTCGGTCGCCCGCATCGTGCGCGGCACGGTGCTTTCGCTGCGCGAGCGCGAATACATCGCCGCCTCCCGCGTGATGGGCAATTCCGAGGGCTTCACCATGGCCCGCCACATCCTGCCGAACTGCATCGCGCCGCTGACCGTGCTGGCGACCTCGATGTTCGGCTATGTGCTGCTGGCGGAGAGCGCGCTCTCCTTCCTCGGCCTCGGCGTGCCGCCACCAGCCCCGACCTGGGGCAACATGCTCGCCGGTTCGCGGCCCTATATCGGCCAGGCCGTCTGGCTCGGCATCTTCCCCGGCCTGTGCATTTCGCTGACGCTGCTCGGGATCAATCTTCTCGGCGATGCGGTGCGCGACAAGCTCGACCCGCGCATGAGGGGAATGTGATGGCCTCGTCCGAAACACTTCTGCGCGTCGACGACCTCACGCTCGAGATCGGCAGCACCGGCAAGCGCGTCGTCAACGGCGTCAGCT
>NZ_JBFTLD010000186.1:0-13170 GCF_056396265.1 Allobosea sp. 05T422_2
ATGTTCTCCCGCGAGAAGAACTTCTACGGCGGGCACGGCATCGTCGGCGCGCAGGTATCGCTCGGTGCAGGCCTCGGTTTCGCCAACTGGTACCGGGAGGACGGCCGGGTCTCGATGACCTATTTCGGCGACGGCGCGGCCAATCAGGGCCAGGTCTATGAAAGCTTCAACATGGCCCAGCTCTGGAAGCTGCCGGTCGTGTTCGTGATCGAGAACAACCGCTACGCCATGGGCACTTCGGTCAACCGCGCTTCGGCGCAGACCGATTTCTCCAAGCGCGGCCTGTCCTTCTCCATTCCCGGCGAGCAGGTCGACGGCATGGATGTCCGCGCCGTGCGCGCTGCCGGCGAGCGTGCCATCGCGCATGCCCGCTCGGGCAAGGGTCCCTACATTCTCGAGATGCAGACCTATCGCTATCGCGGTCACTCGATGTCTGATCCGGCAAAGTACCGCTCCAAGGACGAAGTCCAGCGGATGCGCGAGGAGCATGATCCGATCGAGCAGGTGAGGGGGCGCCTCACCCGCGATTTCAAGATCGCCGAAGACGAGCTCAAGGCGATCGACGCCAAGATCCGCGAGATCGTCAACGACGCGGCCGAATTCGCAACGCATGATCCGGAGCCCGATGTCTCGGAGCTCTTCACCGATATTACGCTGGAGCACGCCCGGGCCTGAGGCCCGGACCGCGCCTAAGTCTCTGCCGGCCTTGCCGGCATCTCCTGATCCCGCGTCCTTTCAAATTCCGGGTGTGTTCATGCCGATTGATATCCTTATGCCCGCGCTTTCGCCCACCATGGAGGAGGGCAAGCTCGCCAAATGGCTCAAGGCCGAGGGGGATGCCATCAAGGCAGGCGACATCCTGGCCGAGATCGAAACCGACAAGGCGACCATGGAAGTCGAAGCGGTCGACGAAGGCATCCTTGCCAAGATCCTGGTTGCCGACGGCACCGAGAACGTCGCGGTCAATACGCCGATCGGCGTGATCGCAGCCGATGGTGAGGATGTGAAGGCGGCAGCCTCAGGCGGCGCCAAGCCGGCGGCGGTTGCCGAGAAGCCGGCCGAGCCCGAGGCCAAGGCGGAGAAGGCCTCGGCCGAAGCGCCTGCGGCCGCCGCCACGCCGAGCGTACCTGCTCAGGCGAAGTCCTATGACGCGTCGAGCGAGTTCCCCGCGGGTGCGKAGGTCGTCACCATGACGGTCCGCGAGGCGCTGCGCGATGCCATGGCTGAGGAGATGCGTCGGGATGGCGATGTCTTCGTCATGGGCGAAGAGGTCGCCGAGTATCAGGGCGCCTACAAGGTCACGCAGGGCCTGCTCCAGGAATTCGGCCCCAAGCGCGTCATCGACACCCCGATCACCGAGCACGGCTTCGCCGGTATCGGCGTTGGTGCGGCGCTGACCGGCCTSAGGCCGATCGTCGAGTTCATGACCTTCAAYTTCGCCATGCAGGCGATCGACCAGATCATCAACTCSGCGGCCAAGACGCTCTACATGTCCGGCGGCCAGATGGGCTGCCCGATCGTCTTCCGCGGACCCAACGGTGCTGCCGCCCGCGTCGCCGCCCAGCACAGCCATGACTACGCCGCCTGGTACTCGAATGTGCCCGGCCTCAAGGTGGTGATGCCTTACAGCGCCTCGGACGCGAAGGGCCTGCTGAAGAGCGCGATCCGCGATCCGAACCCGATCATCTTCCTTGAGAACGAGATTCTCTACGGGCGTACCTTCGAGGTTCCGAAGGGCGACGACTTCCTGATCCCGATCGGCAAGGCCAAGGTCGTGCGTCCGGGCACGGATGTCACCATCGTCTCCTTCGGCATCGGCATGACCTATGCGCTCGGCGCCGCCGAAGCCCTGGCCAAGGAAGGCATCGAGGCCGAAGTCATCGACCTGCGCACCATCCGGCCGATGGATATCGAGACGGTCATTGCCTCCGTGCAGAAGACCAACCGCTGCGTCGCAGTCGAGGAAGGCTTCCCGCAGTCCGGCGTCACCGCCGAAATCGGCATGCGCATCATGGAAGCGGCCTTCGATTATCTCGACGCGCCGGTCGCCCGCGTCACCGGCAAGGACGTGCCGATGCCGTATGCGCATAATCTCGAGAAGCTCGCCCTGCCGAATGTCGGCGAGGTCATCGCGGCGGCGAAGGCCGTCTGCTACAGGGCCTGATGCCGTGGCGCTGACCGTCCCTGCCATGATCGCAGCGGTCGGCCTCGCAGCTGCCGGGGCCTCTGGAGCGGTCGCGTATTTCAAACCTCGGGAGCGGCTTCGGCCGCGCCCGCTGGCTCCGCCGCATCTAGCGGGCGCCCGCCTGCGCCTGCACCGCCTCGATCTCTGCGCCTACCTGCTGGCGGCGGGCGGCGTGCTGACGCTGATCCCGGAGGCAGTCCAGACCTTCGCTCCCGAGCTGATGTTCGGGAGGACGCTGGCCGGCACCGCCCTGGAACATCTCGACTATATCGCCTTCGTTTTCGTGTCCCTCAGCTTCGGCATGGGCCTGACACGCCGCCTGCTGCTCATCCAATTGGAAAAAGCGAGCCTCCAGCCATGCCCGTAAACATCCTGATGCCCGCTCTCTCGCCGACCATGGAGAAGGGCAATCTCGCCAAGTGGCTCAAGAAGGAAGGAGACGCCATCAAGTCCGGCGACATCCTTGCCGAGATCGAGACCGACAAGGCGACGATGGAGGTCGAAGCCGTCGACGAGGGCATCCTGGCCAAGATCGTGGTGCCGGAAGGCACGGCCGATGTCGCGGTCAACGAAATCATCGGCGTGATCGCCGGCGAGGGCGAGGACGCCAAGAGCGTATCGGCCCCCAGCACCGCGCCCGCCAAGAGCGAGACTGCGCCGAAGGTCGAGGCCAAGGCAGCAGCGGCAGCTCCCGCAGCTGCCCCGGTTGTGGCTGGGCAGCCCGCTGCGCATTCTGCCGACGGCAGCCGCCCCTTCGCCTCTCCGCTGGCGCGTCGCCTCGCCAGGGATGCCGGGCTCGATCTTGCAAAGGTCCAGGGCTCGGGCCCGCACGGACGGATCGTCGAGCGCGATATCGAGACGGCGAAGGCCGGCGGCGCCGCCAAGGCCGCGCCGGCAGCCGCTCCTGCGGMAGCCACGCCCAAGCCGGCGGCTGCCCCGCTCGCGGCCGGCCCCTCCGACGAGGCGGTCAAGAAGCTGTTCGAGCCAGGCTCCTATGAGGAGATCCCGCATGACGGCATGCGCAAGACCATCGCGCGCCGCCTGACCGAAGCGAAGCAGACGATCCCGCATTTCTACGTGACGGTCGATTGTGAGCTCGACGCGCTGCTGAAGCTGCGCGCAGAACTCAATGCTGCGGCACCCGAGAAGGACGGCAAGCCGGCTTACAAGCTTTCGGTCAACGACATGGTGATCAAGGCTCTCGCCCTGGCGCTGCGCGCCGTGCCGGATGCCAATGTCAGCTGGACCGACGGTGCCATGCTCAAGCACAAGCATGCCGATGTCGGCGTCGCGGTATCGATCCCGGGCGGCCTGATTACGCCGATCATCCGCGACGCCTGCCACAAGCCGCTGAGCCAGATCTCGAACGAGATGAAGGACATGGCGGCGCGTGCCAAGACCCGCAAGCTCAAGCCCGAGGAATACCAGGGCGGCACGTCGGCGGTCTCCAATCTCGGCATGTTCGGCGTCAAGGATTTCGCCGCGGTGATCAACCCGCCGCATGCGACGATCCTTGCGGTCGGCGCCGGTGAGCAGCGCGCCGTGGTCAAGAACGGTGCGCTGGCGATTGCGACCATCATGTCGGTGACGCTCTCGACCGACCACCGCGCGGTCGATGGCGCGCTCGGGGCGGAACTGCTGCAGGCCTTCAAAGGCTATGTGGAGAAGCCGATGGCGATGCTGGTGTGATGGGCGTTTAGACGTCGCAAGAGTCGGATTGGCCTGCACGACGATCGGTTGAGGGGACAAATGGGCGCAAGCCACAGAGACAGGCGGTTGGGAAGGTATTCGCTGATCGCCTCAGTTCTTCCCCTGTTGCTTACTGCCTGTCAGACCCCTCATTCGGCAGCGACCTCGCCAGCGAAAGAGGTCAACGCGAGCCATCCGCCTGTGGTTGAGTTCGGACCAGCGGTCGCGCGCGAATATCGCAGGCCGAGGGCACTGTTCGCGGCGCGGCCCGTGCTGACCCAAGCGGACTACACCTCGCGCAACACGCAACCCAAGGCAGCCTCGGGAACGGCAGCGTTCCCCCGAGCCTATGCCGCCCCGGAGGTGATCGCGTCGTTCTTCGCCGACAGAACGATCGTTAGCCATAGCCCTCAGCACGGCACTCAGGTCGAGTATATCGCACCAAACGGCACGACCTTTCTTTGGTATCCCGGAAACGATGTGATCCTGCGCGGGACCTTCAACGTGCTTTGGGAAAACGCCTCGGCTGAGATCGACGATCCTCAGGAAGGGCGTTACCGCGGCCAGATCAACCTCAACTATGTCTGCTTCCGCTATGCTGCGAATTCCTACAATCCCGTGACGGGGCATCGCGGTAGCGGGTTTGAATGCGGCAGCTACGCGAAACAGCGTGAAGCATTGAGGGAGACCCGCAAGGGCGACGTCTTTGGCCTCGCCGCGCGCACCAAGGCCCCATTCCTGCTTGGGCGGGAGCCACAATCCATCGCTGCCTTGCAGAAGCTGGGGGCAGCGAAACAGCAATGATAGCCGATCGAGCTTGGCGTCTGCACCGCGCGGCGCGACGGGTTTCGATTTAGAACAAGGGTTAGGGACATGTCCGACTACGACGTCATCATCATCGGCTCCGGCCCCGGCGGTTACATCGCAGCGATCCGCTCGGCGCAGCTTGGCTTCAAGACGGCGATCGTCGAGCGCGAACACCTTGCCGGCATCTGCTCGAACTGGGGCTGCATCCCGACCAAGGCCTTGCTGCGCTCGGCCGAGATTCTGCATTACGGCCAGCATGCCAAGGACTATGGGCTGACGCTCGAGGGCTCCTTCAAGGCCGATCTTGCCGCCATCGTTCAACGCTCGCGCGGCATCGCCGCCCGCATGAACAATGGCGTCCAGTTCCTGATGAAGAAGAACAAGGTCGACGTCATCTGGGGCGAGGCCAAGCTGACCAAGCCCGGCACGATCGTGGTCGGCAAGACGGCGAAGCCTGCGATGCAGCCGCAGGTTCCACCGCCGAAGAATGCCAAGGGCGAGGGCAGCTACACCGCCGACCACATCATTGTCGCGACGGGCGCACGCCCGCGTGCTCTTCCCGGTCTCGAGCMGGATGGCAAGCTGATCTGGACCTATTTCGAGGCGATGGTCCCGCAGAAGATGCCGAAATCGCTGCTGGTGATGGGCTCGGGCGCGATCGGTATCGAGTTCGCCTCATTCTACCGCACCATGGGCGTCGAGGTGACGGTGGTCGAGGTGCTGCCGCAGGTCGTGCCGGTCGAGGATGCCGAGATCGGCGCCTTCGCCCGCAAGGCCTTCGAGAAGCAGGGCATGAAGATCATCACCAGCGCCAAGGTGACCAAGGTCGAGAAATCGGCGGATTCGATCACGGCCCATATCGAGGACGACAAGGGCGCCAAGCAGACGATTCAAGCCGATCGCATGATCTCCGCCGTCGGCGTCGTTGCCAATGTCGAGAATCTCGGTCTGGAAACGCTCGGGGTGAAGACCGATCGCGGCTTCATCGCCATCGACGAGTTCTGCCGGACCAATGTGAAGGGCATCTACGCGATCGGCGACGTCGCGGGGCCGCCGATGCTGGCGCATAAGGCCGAGCACGAGGCAGTGATCTRCGTCGAGGCGATCAAGGGCCTTCATCCGCACCCGATGGACAAGAACATGATCCCGGGCTGCACCTATTGCCACCCGCAGATCGCCAGCGTCGGCCTGACCGAGGCCAAGGCCAAGGCGGCAGGGCACGAGCTCAAGGTCGGCCGGTTCAACTTCGTTGCCAACGGCAAGGCGGTCGCGCTCGGCGAGGATAGCGGCCTGGTCAAGACGATCTTCGATGCCAAGACCGGCAAGCTGCTCGGCGCGCATATGGTCGGGGCGGAAGTGACCGAGCTGATCCAGGGCTTCGTCGTCGCCATGAACCTCGAGACGACCGAGGAAGAGCTGATGCACACCATCTTCCCGCACCCGACGCTGTCGGAGACGATGAAGGAAAGCGTGCTCGACGCCTATGGGAAGGTGCTGAACGCGTAGAGATGCTGAACCGGGCGCCCTCCGCGCCAAGTTCCGTGATGGCAGACTGACACACGAGAGCTGGAGACCACCATGGATCTGCGTTCGATTATCGTCGCCATCATCATCGGTCTCGTCGCCGGCTGGCTCGCCAGTATCGTCGTCGGTGGTGGTGGGCTTGTCCGCTACATCATCACCGGCCTGATCGGCGCCTTCGTCGGCAGCTTTCTGCTCTCGGCGATTGGCGTGAATCTCGGCATCGGCAACCCGCTGGTCTCGCAGATCATCACGGCGACGATCGGCGCCATCGTCGTGGTGCTGCTGGCGCGTCTGATCGCCTGACATTTCCCGGTCTGGAAACTCGCGCTGTGCGAGGGCATATCCCAGCGATGACGACACGCCCGCGCACGCGCAAATCCCGTGGTCACGACCGCGTCATCCCCGATGACAAGGTCGAGGTCCTGCCTCCTGGTCGCGGCCTGCCATTGGATTGGCGGGCGCTCGCGCCGACGATCCTGCTCGGGACCGTGACGGGCTTCGTCGCCAGCCTCGTGGTGGGCGGTGGCGGGCTGATCCGTCACGCCGTTGTCGGAGTGCTCGGCATGCTGGTCGGGCAGGGGCTGGTGCGGATCACCGGCTGGCGGGTGCGGACCGGACACGCCTTTCTCGACGAGGCGGCAATGGCGGTGCTCGGCGCGATCCTCGTGGTGCTGCTGGCCAGGTTCATCGCATGACGACCGGTGCAGGCCGTCCCTGGCCTGTCCGACGGATTCATCCTGCAGGCTGACGAAAGGGACGACGGATCATGGATAGCCCCATCTACGCCGCACTCGGCACGCCCGGCTACGGCTTCTTCGCGACACTGCTGATCGGCCTGCTCGCCGGCTGGATCGCSGAGCGCATCACGTCGTCCGATCACGGCCTCTTCACCAACATGCTGGTGGGCGTGGCAGGCTCCTTCGTCGGCAGCCGCCTGGCCGAGCTGCTCGACATCCCGATCCACGGCTTCCCTCGCACCCTGGTCGCGGCCATCGCGGGCGCCTGCGTGGTGATCGTGATCTGGAACGCGTTGCGGAAACCTGCAGCCTGACGCGACCTCCGGTCAGGTTGCCGCCGGGCCTGATGCAGATTAGCTAGAGCAAATTGGCGCCTCTTGCAGGCGCCGGGTGACTGGAAACGACATGGCTCTCGTTCTCGATCTTCTGAACCGCGACCCGCGGCCCAATGTCGGCAATCCCAAGGCGGATGCCAAACCTGCGGCCGAGTTGCGCCATCCCGAGAAGCAGAAGCGCCCGGAGAATCCCGTCCTTCGCAAGCCGGACTGGATCAGGGTGAAGGCGCCCGGCTCACCGAAATGGGCAGAAACGCAGAAGATCGTGAAGGAGAACAAGCTMGTCACGGTCTGCGAAGAAGCGGGCTGCCCGAATATCGGCGAGTGCTGGGAAAAGAAGCACGCCACCTTCATGATCATGGGTGACACCTGCACGCGGGCCTGCGCCTTCTGCAACGTCAAGACAGGCGTGCCCCAGCCGCTCGACCAGGAGGAGCCGCGCAAGGTCGCCGAAGCCGTGGCCAAGCTCGGCCTCGAGCATGTCGTCATCACCTCGGTCGACCGCGATGATCTCGATGACGGTGGTGCGGAGCATTTCGCCCGCGTGATCCGCGCGATCCGCGAGGCTTCGCCCGGCACGACGATCGAAATCCTGACGCCGGATTTCCTGCGCAAGCCCGGCGCGCTCGAAGTGGTGGTCGCGGCCAAGCCGGACGTGTTCAACCACAATCTCGAAACGGTGCCCGGCAAGTACCTGAAGGTGCGCCCCGGCGCGCGCTACTTCCATTCGCTGCGCCTGCTGCAGCGTGTGAAGGAACTCGACCCCACCATCTTCACCAAGTCCGGCATCATGGTCGGTCTCGGCGAGGAGCGGAACGAGATCCTTCAGCTGATGGACGACCTGCGCTCGGCCGACGTCGATTTCATGACCATCGGCCAATACCTCGCGCCCTCGCGCAAACATCACGCGGTGATCCGCTTCGTCACGCCCGACGAATTCAAGGGTTTCGAGGCGATCGCCTATGTGAAGGGCTTCCTGATGGTGTCCTCGACGCCGCTGACGCGGTCCTCGCATCACGCGGGTGAGGATTTCGCGCGGTTGAGGGACGCCCGCGCAGCCAAGCTCGGCGGTTGAGCGCGTAGCATCTCATGCCGATGTTCAACAGCACCCGCCGGGTGAAGCACTCGCCGGAGCGGATGTTCGCGCTCGTGGCGGATGTCGAGAAATACCCCCAGTTCCTGCCGCTTTGCGAAGGCTTGGTGGTACGACGCCGGACGCCGCGCGAAGGCGGCGGCGAGGTGCTGATGGCCGACATGACGGTCGGCTACAAGGCGATCCGCGAGACCTTCACCAGTCGTGTCACGCTTGATCCTGCCAACCTGAAGATCCTTGTCGAGTATGTCGACGGCCCGTTCCGACATCTCGAGAACCGCTGGAGCTTCAAGGCGATGGACGGAGGCTGCGAGATCGCCTTCTTCATCTCCTATGAGTTCGCCAGCCGCATGCTCGGCCTGCTGATGGGTACGATGTTCGACAAGGCCTTTCGCAAGTTCGCCGAGGCTTTCGAGAGGCGGGCCGACCTGGTCTATGGCCGTGCCCGGACCACGGTCACCGATGGCTCAGCGCCGCCTGCTTGAGCATCTCGAGCGCCTCGATGACCGAGAGGCGGCGGATTTCGTCTCTCCCCTGATCGCCGAAGCGCTTTTCCCGATGCGTGGTCAACGCGGTTGACGCGCAGCCGAAATGGACGAGCCCGACGGGTTTGGCGGCGCTGCCTCCGCCCGGCCCGGCAACGCCGGTGACCGCGACGGAGAGATCGGCCTTGAGCACCGCGCGGCCGCCCTCCGCCATGGCGCGGGCAACCGGCTCGCTGACCGCACCGTAGCTGTCGATCAGCGTCGCACTCACGCCTGCCAATGCAGTCTTGGCGGCGTTCGAATAGGTCACCAGCCCGCCAGTGACGACGTCCGACGAGCCCGGGATTGCGGTCAGTGCGCCCGAGACGAGCCCACCTGTGCAGGACTCGACCGTCGCGACGCTCAGTCCACGATCACGGCAGATCGTCAGAACGTCGATGGCCAGTGCGGTGATCTCGGAATCGAACATGGTGGTTGCCCCTACTCGTCGTTGGGCAGGCGCAGCGTGGCTGTTGCCAAGGCCGCCAGCCCTTCGCCGCGACCGGTAAAGCCCATGCGTTCCGATGTCGTCGCCTTGAGCCCAACCTGGTCAAGCCGCACACCCGTGACTTCGGCGATCCGCGCCCGAATCTGCTCGCGATAGGGGCCGACCTTCGGTGCCTCGCAAACGATGCTGAGATCGAGATGGTCGATCACGCCGCCGCGCCCGCTGACGCGCTCGGCGGCAAATGCGAGAAAGCGGTCGGATGAGGCCCCGCGCCATTGCGGATCGCTCGGCGGGAAATGCGTGCCGATATCGCCATCCGCCAGCGCCCCGAGAATGGCATCGGTCAAGGCGTGCAACGCAACGTCGCCGTCGGAATGGGCTCGCACACCGCGCGAGTGCGGAATGCGGACACCACCGAGCCAGACATGATCGCCATAGGTGAAGGCGTGGACATCATAGCCGGTACCGACCCGGGTGGTCAGCTGCCTGCGGAGCCTCTCTTCCGCCAGCACAAAATCCTCGGGATGCGTCAGCTTCACGTTCATGGCCTCTCCAGGGAAGGTCGTGACCGCATGGCCCGCCCATTCGATCAGGGCGGCATCGTCGGTGAGACCGGTGACAGCTGCGGCAGCTGCCGCCTCATGGGCTGCCAGCAACGAGCGGAAGGCAAAGGCCTGGGGCGTCTGCACGCTGACCAGCTGGTCGCGCGGCGGTGTCTCGATGATCTGTCCCTTGCCGTCCACACGCTTGATCGTGTCGGTGACCGGCAGGGCAGGGATAGAAGCCGAACCGCTCTGCGCGGCTTCGATTGCGCGCTCGATCAAGTTTCGGGACGCGAACGGTCTGGCTGCATCATGGACCAGCACGGTTCCCTCGAATCCTGATGCTGCCAATGCCCGCAGGCCAAGTCGCACCGAGTCCTGCCGGGTCGCGCCCCCCGTGACCGGGCCGAGCAGCTTGCCGGACGAGAAGCCTGCGACAGCATCGGCATAGCAGGCCTCATCACCGGTCCCGATGACGACCACGACATGGGATATTGCCCGCTCAGCCAGCAATGGAAGCAGGGTTCGCCGCAGGACTGGCAGGCCGGCGAGACGGCGATATTGCTTTGGCAAGTCTCCGCCGGCACGCAGGCCGCGCCCCGCCGCAACGACGAGGGCCGCCACCGACGGAAGACTTGTCACTGTTTCGGACGACACGGCAAGGCTCCAGCTAGAGCCCGGTTGATAGTCGCCGGTTATGCAATCGCCAAGTGCGGCGCGAAGCGCTGCGACCATCCGTTCCGGGCTGCGTCGATATTGCATTGCAGCATTGGTTCGAAATCCCTTGCGCTGATGCAGCAATGTCCAATAAATAGCCACAATGGATATTGCCTCAAAATCGGGCGACGAACTCTCCGGCATTGCCGGGGTTGCGATCGCCTCCCGAGCCTTTCTGGCGCCGATGTCGGGCGTCACCGACGTCGTGATGCGTCGCATCGCTGCGCGATTCGGTGCGGGGCTCGTCGTCTCAGAAATGGTCGCATCCGACGAATTCGTGCGCGGCAGCGAAGAGGCCCGGTTGCGCGCCGAGGGGGCAGGGGTCTTCCCGCATGTCGTCCAGCTTGCCGGCTGCGATCCGCACTGGCTCGGAGAGGCTGCCCGGCTGGCCGAAGCAACCGGGGCGCAGATCGTCGACATCAATATGGGCTGCCCCGCCAAGCGCGTGACGGGCGGCTGGGCCGGTTCGGCGCTGATGCGCGATCTCGACCATGCGCTTTCGCTTGTCGAGGCGGCGGTCAGTTCCGTGAACATTCCGGTGACGGTGAAAATGCGGCTCGGCTGGGATGACGCGTCCCGCAACGCGCCCGAGCTGGCGYACCGCGCCATATCCGCCGGCGCCGCGATGATCACGGTCCATGGCCGCACGCGGCAGCAATTCTACAAGGGTGTCGCCGACTGGCGCGCGATTCAGGCCGTGCGCGAAACCGGTGATTTCCCGCTCGTTGCCAATGGCGACATTCATGGCGTCGCCGATGCCGAGGCATGCCTTGAGCGCTCGGGCGCGAATTTCGTCATGGTCGGACGCGCGGCTCTGGGGCGGCCCTGGCTTGTCGGCGCGGTGGGCGACGCACTCGCCGGACGCCAGGTGACGGAGTTGAGCGCAGCACAGAAGCATGCGGTCGCGCAGGAACACTACGAGGGCCTGCTGGCCCTGCTCGGCCGCGAGCAGGGCGTGCGTCATGCCCGTAAGCATCTGGCCGCCTATGCCGATGAGGCGGTCGCAACCGGCTGCGCCCCCGACCCCGAACAACGTCGCGCGCTCTTGACCACGGATGATCCTCATCAGGCCCTGCGCGCGCTGGCTGCCTTGTTTTCCACTGAATGCAGCCGCGAGGCAGCCTGAGCGAGGACGATTGCGTATGGCGATGGCGTTTGCCGACGAGGTTGGCGATGAGCGGGATCTGACCTTGCTCGATATGGTGGAAATGCAGGCGCTGAATGTCCTGCCCATGCCGGTGCTCGTCATCGGCGAAGGGCACGGCATTCTTTACGCCAACACGGCGGCTGAAGACTTCTTCCAGTCGAGCGTGGTCGTGCTCAAGCGCCAGCGTCTCGACGATGTGATCGCCTTTGGCTCCCCCGTGCTGTCCCTGGTGGAGGATGTGCAGCGGCGCGGCGCCAGCGTCACCGAGTACCGGCTGGATCTAGGCTCGCCCCGGATCGGCATCGAGCGCATCGTCGATGTTTTTGCCTCGCCCTTGCCCAATCAGAGCGAAGCCGTCGTGCTGATGCTGCAAGAACGAACAATTGCCGAAAAAATGGACAGACAGCTGACGCATCGAGGAGCAGCCCGCTCCATCACCGCGCTCGGCGCGATGCTCGCACACGAGATCAAGAACCCGCTCTCCGGCATTCGTGGTGCGGCGCAGCTTCTTGAAGCCTCGGTGCCTGACAGCGATCGGATGCTGACCCAGCTGATCTGCGACGAGGCCGACCGGATCGTGAAGCTTGTCGAGCGTGTCGAGCTGTTTGGCGATGAACGCCCGAGTGAGCGCGGGCCGGTCAATGTCCATGACGTGCTGGACCATGTGAAACGGCTGGCCCAATCGGGCTTTGCCAGGCACATCCGCTTCAACGAGGTTTACGACCCTTCACTGCCGCCGGTCGCCGGCAACCGCGATCAGCTGGTCCAGGTTCTACTGAACCTGATGAAGAATGCGGCGGAAGCCATTGGTGAACATGCGATTGATGGCGAGATCACACTGACCACGGCCTATCGCCCCGGCATCCGCATGCAGCATGCCGGCTCGGCAAGCCGGATCGCGCTACCGCTGGAGATCGGCATCCGCGACAACGGCCCCGGCGTGCCTCACGACCTGCTGCCGCATCTGTTCGATCCCTTCGTCACCACCAAGGCTCAGGGCAGTGGCCTTGGACTTGCACTCGTAGCGAAGGTGATCGGCGACCACGGCGGAATCGTCGAATGCGAGTCTGTGCCGCGGCGCACGACATTCCGGATTCTTCTGCCCCTGCATGAAGCGCGTCCCACACGGAGCGCTTGAGGTTCACAGGATAATTGAATGCCCACCGGTAACATTCTTATCGCCGACGACGACGCCGCGATCCGCACGGTGCTCAACCAGGCCCTCGCGCGGGCCGGGTACGAGGTCCGGACGACAGGACAGGCGGCGACACTCTGGACCTGGGCAGCGCAAGGGCTGGGCGATCTCATCATCACCGATGTGGTGATGCCCGACGGGAACGCCTTCGATCTGCTGCCGCGCATCAAGCGGGTGAGACCTGACCTGCCGATCATCGTGATGAGCGCGCAGAACACCTTCATGAC
>NZ_JBFTLD010000187.1:0-13080 GCF_056396265.1 Allobosea sp. 05T422_2
ATCATGCCCTGGCGCCACCAGTTCTGGACGAGGCTGGGATCCGCCTCGACCCCGGCCCGATTGAAGCCGTAGAACGGACCCGCCGCGAGATCGGTGTAGAACGCGCTGCGATTGGCGGCGAGGCTCCGCCGAAAGCCGTCGAAGACCTCGAGCGGCAGGCCGCCGGGATTGCGGTCCGTCTTGACCATGATCGGCGGGACCGCGCCGATGAGGACGAGCTTTGCGGTGCGGCTCCGGCCATGGCGCGCGACATAGCGCGTCGCCTCGCCCCCACCCGTGGAGTGGCCGATATGAACGGCGTTGCGCAGGTCGAGATGCTCGATGACGGCCGCGGCGTCGGCGGCGTAATGGTCCATGTCATGGCCCTCGCTGACCTGGCTGGAGCGGCCATGTCCACGCCGGTCGTGAGCGACGACCCGGAAGCCCTGCGCCAGGAAGAAGAGCATCTGGGCGTCCCAGTCGTCCGAACTGAGCGGCCAGCCATGGTGAAAGACAAGCGGCTGGGCCGATTTCGGGCCCCAGTCCTTGTAGAAGATCTCGACGCCATCCTTGGTCGTCACGTAGTTCATGCGTTGGCTCCTTCTGCTGTTGTGAGGGGGCGCGATGGCGGGTTGTGCGAAAGCAGGGAACGGAAGCGCTCCGGCCGCCGCCATGCCGGCCGTGCCGCGCAGGAGATCCCGCCGAGTGAGGTCGGGCGGGCAGGAAAAGGCTTTGTTCGGCATCGACGCCTCCAAGGCTAAAATATTCAGCGACGACCTGAAGACTTCAGGAAGACGAATTCATCGCAGACGCCCCGAACCGTCGACCCCGAAACCGCAGAAACACTCACGCAACAAGCGGTTTTCGAGGCAATTCGATCCTGAAGTTATTGTCGTTTTCGATCAATACGCCCCAGGTCGATCCACTCTATACAGAGGTATAGGATATAATACCTTTCGCATGATTTGATTTCAGCGCAGACCGGCCCAGCTTCGGATCATCCAAATGGAGGTCCACATGGGAAAACTGTCGAGCAAGATCGCCGTGATCACCGGCGGCAATAGCGGCATCGGCTTCGCGACAGCGCGTCTCTTCGCAGCCGAAGGCGCGAAGGTCGTGATCGTCGGACGGCGCGAAACCGCAGTCAACGAAGCGGTCACGGCACTGGGGCGTCAGGTCATCGGCCTTGCCGGTGACGTTGCCGATGTCGTCACGCATGAGCGTGTCGCCGCGCTGGTCGCGGAGCGGTTCGGAAAGGCCGATATCTATGTGGCGAATGCGGGCGGCATCCGCATTCAGCCCAGTTCCGCCGTGACGATGGCTGACTATGACGCGCAATTCTTCACCAACGCGCGCGGCACCTTCTTCGGTGTGCAGACGATGGCCCCCTTGCTGCGTGATGGCGGCGCGATCCTGCTGACGAGCTCGGTCGCGAGCCGCAAGGTGCTGGAGGGCCACGCGGTTTACGCTGGCAGCAAGGCCGCGATCGAGGCGTTCGCCCGCAACTGGGCGCTGGAGTTCAAGGATCGGCGCATCCGCGTGAATGTGCTCAGCCCCGGCCCGACCGACACACCGATCCTCGCAAAGCTCGGCGTCGCTCCCCAAGCGCAGCCGCAGGTCGAAGCGCAGGCCGCACGGATGATCCCATTCGGCCGGATGGGCAAGGCCGAAGAACTCGCGCAGGCAGCCCTCTTTCTCTGCTCCGCCGAGGGCGCATTCGTCACGGGCGTCAACCTCGCCGTCGATGGCGGCATCTCGCTGACCTGATCGCCGCAGAGGCCCTACGCCCTCCCCCGCGCCGAAAATCCCGATGATCGCGGCGCGGCGGCGGGATTGCCGCGCCCTCGCCTTCGTCAAGGCTGGAGCATCCCCGCCTTTCCCCCGGGAGCGGCGCTCCAACTCCGCGTCACCTAGGCCGCCTGCGCCTCGCGCAGTCCGACGGGCAAGGCCTCCCAGGCCCGGATCAGTTCGCCGATGGAGGCGACCTCCATCTTCMGCATCAGGTTGCCCCTGTGCAGCTTGACCGTTACCTCGCTGATGCCGAGGTCGAAGGCGATCTGCTTGTTGAGACGGCCGCGCGCGACCTCCTGAATGATCTCGCGCTCCCGCGGCGTCAGGGTCTGCAGGCGCTCGGCATGGCCCTTGACCCTCGCCGCTTCCGCCCGTCGCGCCGCATCCAGCGCAATCGCGGCGCTGACGGCGTCCAGTAGCGTCTGGTCGCGGACCGGCTTCTTCAGGAAGTCGACCGCGCCGGCCTTCATGGCCTGAACGGTCATGGGGATGTCGCCATGCGCGGTCAGGAAGATGATCGGCTTGGGATGTCCATTCGCTGTCAGCTGGCGCTGGAGGTCGAGCCCGCTGGAGCCGGGCATGCGCACGTCGAGGATCAGGCACCCCGGCTTGTCGAGTGCGCCGGTCTCCAGCAAGGCCTGTGTCGATCCAAACGACACCGCCTGGAAGCCGGCCGACAGCATCAGCTCGGACAACGCTTCTCGCACCGAAGCGTCGTCATCGACGATGATGACGAGGGGCTGCTCCGCCTCGGCCTGGCGCTGGGCCGAGCGCGGCACGGAATTTCGGGCAAGCGAGCGGTCAACGR
The DNA here is from genome assembly GCF_056396265.1 of Allobosea sp. 05T422_2. Taxonomy (NCBI): domain Bacteria; kingdom Pseudomonadati; phylum Pseudomonadota; class Alphaproteobacteria; order Hyphomicrobiales; family Alloboseaceae; genus Allobosea; species Allobosea sp. 05T422_2. The sequence goes on from NZ_JBFTLD010000187.1 coordinate 2,579, forward strand.
TCATGTCCACCTTCCACCTCTCTATTGACGCAAGGCTCTGGCGATCGCCGTGAGCAGGGCCTGGCCGTCGAAGGGCTTGCAGAAGAAGCTCTCCACGGCGCGCGCCCTGATCTGCCCGGCAATCTCGTGGCGCCCGGTGATGAGAAAGACCGGCAGGTTCGGGCGTTCCCGGTTTACGAGGTCACGCAGCTCGAAGCCGTCCATCCCCGGCATTCCGATATCCGTGATGAGGAGATCCAACCCGGAGAGGCCCGCCCCGATCAGCCCTGCCGCGGAGGGGAAGCTGCGAACCGCATAGCCGGCCGACTCGAGCAGGTCCTCGAGCGACTCGAGCAATCTCGGATCGTCATCGACCACGGCCACGACATGTCTCTGCTTGCTCACGCTCAGGCTCCTCCCATCCGGCGCGAATGCTGGATCGGGATTTCCAACCGCTCCGCAATTCGCACCAGGTCGGCGAGCGATGACGCCGACATTTTCTGCATGACGTTCCTTCTGTGGATCTGAAGGGTGACTTCGCTGATGCCGAGCGCGGCCGCCGCCTGCTTGTTGAGGAGCCCGCTCACCACGAGAGGCAGGACTTCGCGCTCCCGAGGGGAGAGCTCGCGATAGCGCTGCCTCAGCAGTGCGAGTTCGCCGCGCTTCGCCCTGGTTTCCAGATCCTGCGCGATCGCCGCGCGGATCGCGCTCATGAGCGCCACATCGCTGRAGGGCTTGGTCAGGAAATCGACGGCGCCATGCTTGATGGCGGCGACCGAGGACGGAATGTCGCCATGCCCCGTGATGAACACGATCGGCGGATGATTTCCCTGTGCGATCTGCCTTTGCAGCGCGAGCCCGTTGATATCGGGAAGCTCGACGTCGAGGATCAGGCAGGCCGGGAGATCAGGCTTGTCCGCACCGATATAGTCGCCAGCCGTCTCGAACGGGATGGACGGGACGCCGTTTGCCGCCAGCAGCTCGCCCAGCGCCTCCCGGAGAGCGGCGTCGTCGTCGACGATGAACACGATTATATCGTCAGCGGTCATGATCCGCCTTCGTTTCAACGGGCAGCGTGAAGATGAACGTCGCCCCGCCGGGCTGATTGTTCTCGGCCCAGAGACGTCCGCCATGGGTTTCGATGATTGTTCTAGAGATGGCCAAGCCCATGCCCATTCCATTGGGTTTCGTTGAGAAGAACGGCTCGAACACCTTTTCAGGCGCTCCGATGCCCTCGCCCGTGTCCCGGACTTCGGTGCGGATGAGATCGTCGGCGCGCAGGCAGCGGATGCGAAGCACCCCGCGCTGCGCTGGCTCCATCGCCTCCAGGCCGTTGCGGATCAGGTTGACGAGAACCTGCTGGATCTGGACCCGGTCCAGGTCCAGCGGCGGAAGCCCGGCCTCGACGTCGATCTCGATGCGGATGCGGCGCCGGGCCGCCTCTTCCGTCATCAAACCCCGGGCCTCTTCGAGAATGGTGCCGAGCTGGCAGGGGTTTCGCGCCTCGCCCGTCTGCCTGAACAGGGCGCGGACCCGACCGACGACGTCGGACGCGGAATTCGCATCGCGGATGATGCGCTCGACGGTCTTCTGCGCCCGCTCCAGATTGGGCGGGTCCGAGGTGAGCCAGCGCTGGCAGGCATGGGAATTGGCGACCACGGCGGCGAGCGGCTGGTTGACCTCATGGGCAATCGAGGCGGAGAGCTCCGCAAGGCTTGCGGCCTGGGCTGCGCGCGCCAGGCGTTCCTGCGTGAATGTCAGCGCTTCCTGTGCGCGCACCTGATCTTCGATCTCGAAGCAGATGCCGTTCCACTGGACGATCTCCCCCTCGACATTTCGCATCGCCGCGGTTCGCGTCTCGACCCAGCGATACGCGCCATCAGCCCGGCGGAGGCGGTGTTTCATCGCATAGGAGGAGCCCGTCGCCAGCGAGAACCCATATTTCTCTTTGACGTCGGGGAGGTCGTCGGGATGGATGATCGTCTCCAGGGTACCGGCCAGTCGTGTCTTGCCCTCCTCATCCTTGTCCCCGAGCCCGAAGCCGAGAAACTCGCGCAGCTTCTCGCTTCGATAGATCGGCTCGCCGTTCGGTGCGGCGCAGTAGATGAGGGCCGGCAGCGTCTCGACCAACTGACGCAGCGAACGTTMGCTCTCCCTGAGCGCCTCCTCCACCCGAAGCTGATCGTCGATGTCGTGGGACAGGCCGTGCCACTGGATGATGCTGCCGCCTTCATCGCACAGCGGCTCCGCGCGTCCGTCCATCCAGCGATAGACGCCGTCATGGCGGCGCAGGCGGTAGCGCATCGAGAAAGGTTGGCCGCAGAGCAGGCATTGCTTCAGTTCGGCCCATAGACGCTCGGCGTCGTCGGGATGGATGGCGGCCTTCAGGGCTGCCGCGTAAGGCTCCGTCTGGGGCTGTTCAAGACCGCCTTCGTCAAGACCCAGGAAATCGAGGAAGCGGCGGTTGAAGAAATTCGGCTCCCCGGCGGGCGTCAACCGCCAGAGGAAGCTCGGCACCAGATCGACCAGCCGCGTCAGTTCCTGCTTCCGGAGGTGCAGCTCCGTCTGCGTGGTGATCAGGTCATGGATATCGACGGATACGCCGTACCAGCGGACGATCTTGCCTGCGTCGTCACGCAGGGCTTCCGCACGCGTTTCAGTCCATCGATAGCTGCCGTCGGCTCGATGCTGAAGGTATTTGATATTGTAGGGCGTCGCCGTCGTGACGGATTTGATGAAGGTCTGTTCTGCCAGTTCCAGAAAATTGGGGTGGATCATCTTCCTCAACGAGAGGGCCCCATCCGGCGCCGTGACCGTCTCGAGCGTGGCGCCAGTCACCTCCATCATCCGCTTGTTGAGATAGGCGGGCCGGCCTTCCGCCGTCATGCTCCAGATCATGGCCGGGACCGTGTCGATCAACTGCGCGAGATGCTGCTCCCTCTCGCGCAGGGCGGCCTCGGTCTTCTTGTAGACGTCGATGTCGATCGAGGTGCCGAACCAGCCCGTGATGCGCCCCTCGCCATCCCGCGTCGGCCGCGCCGAGATGCGGTGCCAGACATAATGTCCGGTCGCGCGCAGCATCCGGTACTCGATGTTCCACGGCTCTCCCGTCTTCAGACAATGGCGCAGGGTCGAGGCGGCCCTGTCGACATCCTCGGGATGGACACCGCGCATCCAGCCGGCCTCGCCGCCATCGATGAATTCGCGCTCGCCGAGGCGGCGGTTGAGATCCTCCAGGGCCATGTCGATGGCGATCTGGGCGGCGGGGGTCACATAGGTGAACTTGCCCATCGCGTCGAAAGCCCAGGCCTTGCCGTGCAGGCTCTCGATCACCTTGGCTGCGCTGACCGCGTCCACGGTCTCGCCGAGGGATTGCGCGATGGTCCAGCGGTCGCCCGGCCTGGAGACCATGGCGTCGACATTCACGCTGACGCCATAGCCCGGCTCGGCACGGAGCTCAGTCCAGCGATAGCTGCCGTCCAGCTGGCGCAGCCGATAGCTCGTCACCTGGGGCACGCCGGTCCAGAATGCGTAGGCCGCCGCCTGTGCGATMGCAGCCCTGTCCTCCGGGTGGACGGCGCTCTCGATCGCCTCGCCCGGAGCGGTTCCGATCCCGTCCGGACGGCCAGGCACCTGCCGCGGTGCTGTCCCGATCCGAGCGCTGCGGCTGGTGGGCTCGGGGAAGACGAGGGCGGCGATGCAAGCGGCAACCAGGAGGAATGCCCCGAGCGACAGCGCGGCCTCCCGTATGGCGCCCGGGTATAGCAGGGCGGCGACGGTCGCACCGGCTAAGGCGGTGAGCAGCGCGGCCCAGAGCGCCACAAGCAGATAGCCGCGCGCATGGAGAAAGACTGCACCGAGCGGAGCCAGGAGGCCGAAAGGAGTGCCGGTCAGCCAGCATGCTAACAGACCCAGAGCCAGCGTCCCGACGATCAGGGCCGACGGCGTTCGATGAAGCGCTGCGATCATGGTCGGCTGCTCCCTCCGGAGACGGAATGCCTGGAAACCGTCACAGCTTCACTAGCACCAGTCCTCGAAGACACGGCTGGCAAACTCAGCGAAACCTAACGCTGGGACGGCTGCGCCGCACTTATGGAAATCCATGACTTGCACGTCGCCGTGCAAGCGGCCGGTCGCAGCGGGTAGCCGCCTCTCCTGCCGTTGCAACGCCACCGGGGCGTGCCGGTCCAGGCAGGGGTCCGGGACCGGGCGGGGATGAGCGCGCGCCAGCACCCGGCGCAGGATACCCGCCGCCGCTTTCCGCCTGGGCCCGTTGTGGCCTAGGCGGGCATGGCCAGCGAAAGACCGCTTGCACCGCATTGGTCATGGATCAGGTCTATGATCTCGTTCCTGGCGGATATCCCCATGGCGAGGCTCGCGACACGGAACTGCAACTCCACCTCGATTGCAGCCGCATCGATGGCCTTCAGGACAACGGCCGGCGCCGGGTCCTTGACGATCCGGGTGCTGGTTTCGAGCACGGAGCGCATGACGTCCTCGACGACGCGTGGCCTTTGCCCCGCGGCAAAGCGCAGGCTCAAGGTGATGAGATGCGACTCGTCAGGGCGGCTCAAGCTGGTCAGGCTCTGTTTGGCGAGCACGCTGTTCGGCAGCACGACGACATTGTTCACCCCGGTCAGCAGGTTGGTGGAGCGCCAGTTGGTTTCGGTGACACGGCCCGCAGTGCCGTCGCTCAACTGGACCCAGTCGCCGATCGCATAGGCCTTGCCGAGCGTCAGGGCGATGCCGGAAAAGACATCCCCGAGCGTGTTCTGCAACGCCAGGCCCAGGATGACGGCGACGACACCCGAGGTTGTCGYCAGGGTGGCGATCGGCATGCCGAAGACGAAACCCATGACCGACAGCGCCACGCCGAGATAGATGACGGCAATGGCCATGTCCAAGATGAGGTGGGCTTCCCGCGGCTTGCGATTGAGCCTGACATAGATGTGGATGAAGCCGATGATCGTCCAAGCGAGATGGGTCCACCAGAGGATCAGCGCCKATTTGGCGAGCAACGCGGCAAAACCCTCGGTGTAGATGCGATCGGGCTGATGTGGAGCGATGCCTCCAATGCCGAGCATCAGGCTCATGCCGGTGAAGAACAGGATCTGGACGATCAGGCGACCGGTCGGTCGGTTGCAGCCCTGAACGTGCCACACGACGATGCCGGCAGCACCGAGCACGTTGATCAGGACAAGCGACAGGAAGTGGTCATCACCGAACATGGGGGATTCACCGATAGCGGTTGGTCATGTCGAAGGACGGCCAGGCACCGGATCGGGCGCCCGGATCGTGCAACCGGATCGGGAAACCGGATCGTCCACCTGGCCTGTCCCTCTATTTCTTGAGCGGGAATGTCAGCTCCTGCTGGGCGGTATCGACCACGAAGACCGCGAGGAGCTTTGCGGGTTGCGTCTTGCTGGCATTCTCGCTGACGCCGTGGCGGTCTCCCGGCAGCTCCGAAAAGCTTTCGCCGGCCCGATAGTCTTTGACGGGGCCATCATTGACCTGACTGCGGATCACCCCTTCGAGGACGGTCGCGTAGATGAAGGCGGAGGTCGGATGGGTGTGGCCCTCCGAAAAGCCGCCCGGAGCGTATTCCACGAGAACGCCCCTCATGCTCTTGCCGGGCACGTTCGGCAGGACGTGGTCATAGACCAACGTGACCTTTGCGCCCTTTCCGCCACCGGGCGTGTCATGCGCAAGGGCCGGCCCCGACAGGAGGGCCGTCAACACGACCGCAGACCCTAACAGCTTGATCATATCCAGAGTCCTTTCATGGTTCAGGCACCGGGCCGTCTCAGATGAGGCCCATGCGCAGGTGGTTACTTTCGCGGCGCTGCAGCGAACCAGCGATCGAACTCGATGCGGCCGAAGCGGGGCTTATCGTCGGAGACGAGTGAGCCGTCCTCCAATCTGGTCCCGAAATACTGGGCTTCCGGATCTGCAACGACGGCGCGGCTGTCTCCGATCGCCTTGAGGTAGCGCGCGACGAAATCGCAAAGCCGCGCGCGCTCCGGGCCGGCGATTTCGATGATGCCATTGGCTGGGGCGGCCAGAGCGGCCTCCGCCACGAAATCGGCGACATCGTCGGACGCGATCGGCTGCAGATTGCCCGTCGACAGACGGGTCGTGTCGCCGACCGTGCCGGCCTGGGCGATGCCGCCGAGGAATTCCAGGAACTGCGTGGACCGCAGGATCGTGTAGGGAATGCCGGATTCCCTGACGATCTTTTCCTGCGCGACCTTGGCGCGGAGATAGCCGCTATCGGGCAGCCGGTCGGCGCCGACGATGGAAAGCGCGACATGGTGCTTCACGCCGGCTTGCCTTGCCGCAGCCATCAGGTTCCGGCCCGAAACCTGGAAGAATTCGAGCACGGCCTTGTCCTCGAAGGACGGTGAGTTCGCGAGGTCGATCACGACCTCGGCCGCCTTGAGGGCCTCTGCCAGACCTTCCCCGGTGATCGTATTGACGCCGGTATTGGGGGCAGCCGCAATGACCTCATGCCCCTGCTTGCGCAGGCGCTCCGCGGTCTTCGATCCGATCAGTCCGGTGCCACCGATAATGATGATTTTCATGAGATGTCTCCTTTCGCGGCCGTCCATGCGGCACGCCGTTCGATAGACCCTGAGTGCGAACGGCCTCATCGAGGCCGGGCTCGTCGGCCAAACCGGGCATGGGCTTGAAGGCTGCACACCCTGGTTCGKCCCCACCCCAAAAGGTGGTCAGTAGTCCCAGAAGACCGGGACGAAGCGGAAGGCATCCCCCTCGACCGCCACGCGGCCGACAGAGGGGAACGGCAGGTGAGTGGCCACCAGCTGCTCGCCGGTCGCGGCGAGCTCCGTCAAAAGGCGGACACGAACGCGGGCCGCCTCCTCGGGGTCGTGTTCGAAACCGTTGTGCCAGTCGGGGTGGTCGAACCCGACCGCGAAAACGGCATCTCCGGCGAATGTCAGGCGATCTGCGCCGGATGCCAGGCGGACGACGCTGTGCCCGGGCGTGTGGCCGCCGGTGCGATGGACGACTACGCCTGGCGCCACCTCGTGCTTCTCATCGAACGGCCGCAACTGCTCACGGTAATCTTCCGCGAACCGCTTGGCGGCCGACCGAAGCGCATCCGGGAAACCCGCCGGCATGTTGACGTGTGTGAAGTCGGGCGCCTCCCAAAACTTCACCTCGGCGGCCGCCACATGGATCCGCAGGTCCGGACGCAGCCGGTCCTTCACCCCGTAGACGAGGAGCCCGCCGATATGGTCCATGTGCATATGGGTCAGCACCACGTCGGTGACCGACGCGAGATCGATGCCGGCCGCCTCCAGTCGCCTGACCAGCTGCCCGGCCCGCGGCAGGTTCAGGTTCGGGTCCAGGCCCAGCCCGGCGTCGATGAGGATAGTCTGGCTGCCACTGCGGACCACGACCACGTTCAGCGACCAGTCGAAAGCGTCGGGCGGCAGGAACATGTCGTTCAGCCAGGCTGCCCGCGCGGCCGGCTCGGCGTTGTGTCCCAGCATCTTGGTGGGAAGCGGCAGCACCCCGTCGCTGACCGCCAGCACGTCAATCTCGCCGATCCGTACGGCGTAGCGCGACGGCACCAACTCTTCGGGCCCCGGCTTGGCGGGGCGTGAGGCGATGTCCAGGCTCATGTCTGTCTCCTACTGACCACCGTTCCATTCACGGTATCGACGACGCTAGGTTGAGCTGTCCAAGCGGTCGATTGGGTCTGAGGATAGGGTGAACCATACCATGTTATAGGTCCGCACCAGCTGACGGGGTGTCGAATACTKGGCGAATTCTGCGACACGGCGGCGGACCATCGGTCGCGAATGGCGATCGCCGGAACGCAAGCCGGAGCGTTAGACGCGGCGTCGACCCCTGGCTTCCGGGAGCGCGCCGCCAACCTTGGCTCGGCCCGGGTGATGGAGAAGGCAGGGCTCAAGCGCGAAGCCCTTCTCCGACTTTGGACCGTTCATCCGAACATCAGCGACGAGCCACGGGACTGTTTCAGTTACGCCAGGATCAGATGAGCAGCGTCCTCAGGCAAAGCTTCGCGGCAGAATTCCGATCTGAAACCGTCGCTCACCCCTGCATCATGCGCTGCCGCCTCGGATCGGCAACACGGCGTCGGGCTTCACATCGGCCACCAACGCGTCAGTATGGATCTCCCTGACGCCCGGCAAAAGGCAGGATCACCCACTCCAGACAACCCTGAAATAGCGCTAGGCTTCAGCCTCATGGACCTGCCCGATCTTCCGCCTGACTACGCCTTTCCGCGCCTGCCCCGGACCCAGGAGGCCAGCGACTTCGCCTTCGAGGCCAAGCGCGAAGCGATGGGGCCTCATATCCGTCGCCGCTGGCCCTGGGACGAGGCATTCCAACGGGGCCTTCACCAGCGCCGCGTCGAGGACAAGCCGTTCTTCCTGATCACGCGCGCCGGCCAGTCGATCGGGACGCTATCCCTGATGGTGATGCCGGACCATGTCCGGTTCGGCGAATTCTATCTCCTGCCGGCCCTCCACGGACAGGGCTCGGGCACGGCCATTCTGCGTCATTGCCTTGCGCTCGCGGACGCGCTTGCCCTGCCCGTGCGCCTGGAACACCTCCACTGGAACCCGGTTCGCTCGCTCTATCTCAGGCATGGCTTTGCGGAGACAGGGCGTTCCGAGACCCATTGCTTCCTGGAGCGACCGGCTCCTCGCAGGCCCGCCTGAACCCGGGTTCGGCCGCACCAGCAGAGGGTATTTTTGCGGTAGGCCGGACCGCGTCAGGCCACCGGATGATCAGCTCGAATGATCAGAAACGATGGACGCCGGGCATGGTCAGCCAGTTTCGGCCATTGCTGCAATGAAGCAGGATCGGGCCCGGGTTTGAGGAGCCGGTGGATGATCAAGCCAGCGTCGATCAGGGCATTTACGTAGCTGGCGACGGTACGATGTTCCCTTGGTGTGTCGGCACCGAGCCAGCGTACAAGCCGTGGTCCCTCATCAAGATAGCAATCCACYGGCCAATGCTGCCGGGTGCCGTCAGCCGCCTCGGCCCATTGCCGGGAGGCGCACGTCATAATCGGGTGCTCAACAGAGAGAATGAAGCTTCCTCCTTCTCTCAACCACCCTCTGACACGTCTCGACAGTGTCACGAATCATGGATGTAGTGCAGAGCAAGTCCGCTAACGACGACATCAGCGCTGCGATCGGGAAGCTCGACATCCTCGATCCGGCGTATCTCATAATACGCACGAGCGTCGCCACCGAGCTTGATCGCCTCTCGGATCATCTGCTCCGAAGCGTCGAAGGCCTTCACCGAACGCACGTCTTGTTCGAGAGCCAATCGTGCCAAGCCGCCGGTACCGCAACCCAGGTCAACGACATCCTTTCCTTGAAGCGGAGGCATCAGCGATAGGAGCGCGGGCTGCTCGATAACCTCATTGGGACGCCCTGGTCGGGATCGCAGTTTGCCATAGGCAACGCTGACCAGAGGATCATCGTAGAGCGCTCGATCGACCATGTTCAGTGCTGCTCCCGTTGTCGGAGCGCATGATGAAGGCGACGAGCCAGGCCCGCAACGGGCGATCCTGCCTCTTCGATTCCGGTTCGCAAGCTGACGTCTCATCAGGCGCCAGCCTGTGATTGCCCGCCCCTGGCAGATCGGGGATCAGGTCGAACCGCGTCGCCAGAATTCCGATCCGAAATCGTCGCTCCGCCCTGCGCCATGCGCTGCCGCCTCGGATCGGCAGCAGGGCATCAGGCTTCACATCGGCCACCGATGGGTAGGTATGGGTTTCCGCGACGCCCCAACCCGGTCAGCCTTGGTAAAGCCGGTCGGACCCGACGTCCTTCACAGGCGGAATCGGCTGGCCGGGATGCTCGACGCAGCAACCAGCTTCTGCGCGGCGATGAGCGCCTCCAGGCGATTATGGGCGTTCAGCTTGGCCATCAGCGTGGTCATGTGGCTCTTTACGGTCTTGTTGCTGAGCGAAAGCTCGCGCGCGATCTCGCTGTTCATCATCCCGCAAAGCAGGAGCCTGACGATCTGCTCCTCGCGGACGCTGAGCCTGTTGCAGGCCGGCTTCTGTCGTTCGAGCGCCTTGTCCTTCAAGGCGCAGATCAGCTTGGTCGCGAACGAGGGACTGACATAGACATCGTTCCGCTGCGCGCATTGAAGGGCCTGAATGAGGTCGTCTCCCGGGCCGCCTTTCAGGACATAGCCCTTCGCCCCGGCATCAAGGGCCCCGATCGCATCATCCGTGCTGGCCGAGGCCGTGAACACGATGATCTTCGTCTTGGGGGAGATCCTGGATGCCTCCGCAATCGCCTTGAAAACATCCCCTGCCATGCCCAGATCGACGATCATATCATCGGGCTGATGGGTGCAGGTGATAGAGACGATATCGTCCGCAGCATTCCCGGTCGCGGCGAGCGCGAAACCGCCCCGTTGCTTCAGAAACGCAGCGATCCCCTCCATCAACATCGGGTGATCATCGACTATAGCGATCGATCGGTCCGCCATGACCATGCCCCCATAGA
>NZ_JBFTLD010000188.1:0-12992 GCF_056396265.1 Allobosea sp. 05T422_2
GTGTCGTCGGAGCCGCGCGCGCCTGCAGGCCAGCGCACGAGCTCCTGCTGCGCTTTCCGTCACAGCCRATGGACCCCGGGTTCCGAGGGGAGGTTCGCCGCGCCGTCGAGACCGAGAGGAGGCGCTTCGTCTCGTTCGGCGGATTGAGCAGGATGTTGCGCTTCGCCACCGCCGTGCATGGGGCCTGGTGCCATCCGATTTGAAAAGTGTCCCGGGGCGCGAATTTCTTCCCGGGATTCGAGTCCCTTGGGCCCATCCTCCGTACGAGAGGAGCTGCTCCCCCAACGGCTCCCCCGAAAATGGTTCCCGCGCGACCTTTTCTCGGCGTAACCCGCTGATCCGGCTGTAAAAAGTTTTGCGAGGGGCCGAATCCCTTCTCCTCCCTCCCCCCGGGGCAATTCGTCATCCGGGAATCGCCTCGCCCTTGCTGCACCAAGCGCTCGATCCTTCGAACCTTGGGAGTCCAGGCATGAACGAAACGACAGGGCGCGACGTGGAGGTTTTCCTCATCAGCGGCTCGAATGCGTACTCCGCTACGCGATGCTGAAGGCGACGGGGAGCTCGCTGTTGAAGGCCTCGGACGATGTGGCTTGCTCGGAGCGGTAGGTCATGCCGCCTTCGGGAAAGTGGCTCAAGCCGCGGATTGTCAGCCGAGAGTTGGCACTACTGCGATTGTTCATCAACCGTGCGAGCAAGATCTTCGAGTGGCTCGGATCCACGCGAGATCGGGCTCGAGTGCCAGGCATCCATCCTGCGGCAATCGACGCAAAGAGAGATGCAGCGGAGGCGGCGGAGCAATTGCCTCAATCGGCTGCGAGCCATCCCGGGACCACTCGGCATCGCGAGAGATCCAAAGCCTGGGCTCAAGAGGAATTCCCAATGGATCGAAGGATCAGCGCGGCCCGGGAGCGTCGCCCGGTCACTAAGAAAGTCGGCCGCTTCCTGGCTTGCTGCACCGTCATCCGCGACTGTCGAGGCTACCCGCAACTGCGTCGTGGCGAGGCGGTGGCGCTCGTTCTGGTCATGCCGGAAGACGCCGACGTGGATGACTACAGGCAGGCTGTTCATTTTGCATCTATGCCAGTCGCTCGACCCGTTCGCTTCGACACAGAAGCGGCGGCGAAGGTCGTCGTGGCCGCGGAACATTGGAGCAAGGGCACGAAGGATTCGACGGGTGCCGGCCTCCTGAAAGAGGACCGCTTCGTCGTCTTGGCCGCGGACATCGCCGAGGTACCGGCCATGGTACTCGCAGCCATTGACGGCATCGTCGAACTCGCGGCGCCGGAGCCTCGCCATCTCCTTGCCATCGGCGAAATCTGTCTCAACCAGCGTGTGAGCAGGCAGCAGGCACATGAGCTCGCGTCGATACCTCTTACAGTGATCAGCGCCATGCTCCGACGGGGACGACCAGTTTCCCATTCGCTCGATTGCATGCGGAAGGCGATTGCAAAGCCGCCGCCGGTCGAGTTGCGCCAACTCCGGATCGAGCATCTCCACGGGCTTGGCGAGGCTGCAGACTGGGCGCGAGAGCTCGCCATCGATCTCAAGGATTGGCGCGAGCAAGATTCCCTGGGCTGACGTAAATCGAGGGGTCCTCGTCAGCGGGCCGTCCGGCACGGGCAAAACCACCTATGCGAAGGCGCTGGCAGCCTCCTGCGGCGTTGAGTTGGTTTTGGGATCTCTCGCACGATGGCAAGCGCGAGGGCACCTCGGCGACCTGCTCAAAGCCATGCGCGCGGCTTTCGACGAAGCGCGTCGCAAGTCTCCCTGCATCCTGTTCATCGACGAGATCGACGCGTTCGGCGATAGGGAAACGTTCAAGGGCGAAAACGCTCACTACAACGTAGAGGTGGTCTCAGGCCTGCTCGAATGTCTTGATGGCGTCGATCAGCGAGAGGGCGTTGTTGTTGTAGGCGCCTGCAACCATCCCGATCGACTCGACGCCGCTCTCGTACGGCCCGGACGCCTTGATCGCCATATCCGGATTACACTTCCCGACGCCGCCGCGCGTGAGGGAAACATCCGATGGCATCTCGAAAACGCGCTTGCGGGTGAGAGGCTTTCTTCGATCGCCGCTCGAACAGAAGGTTGGAGCGGGGCCGCGCTCGAGCGGCTTGTCCGTGACGCGCGCCGATTGGCCCGCCGAGCGCGGAGGGCCATCACAACCGCAGACTTCACGGCCTCGCTTCCGCCGACGATCGCGATTCCGGACCATATGATGCGTCGCACGGCGGTCCACGAAGCTGGCCATGCCACCGTGGCGGTCGTACTCGGAAGAAAATTTGAGTTCGTGGAGATTCGCGACACGGTCGAACTCGCCTCGGGATCCCAGGCGCTGGGCGGCGTCCGGATCGGCCCGAGAACCGTCGCTGACAAGACGACTCAAACTTTGCTCGACAAAATCTGCTTTTTGCTCGCGGGCGCCGCTGCGGAAGAGGTCATCCTAGGGAACCGCTCGATCGGAGGTGGTGGGGAACTCGGTAGCGATCTTCACCTTGCGACCCTGACCGCGCTGCGGCTCGAAACGTCTTACGGTCTTGGCCAAGGGCTGGCGTTCCTGGCGGCCGACGGAGAAGCCGATCTCGCGAGCGGGTCGAGGCGATCCTTGCCGAACAGATGGCACGGGCACGCTCGATCGTTCAGCGCAACCGGATAGGGACGGATCAGGTGACCAAGGAGCTTCTCGAAAAGAAGAGGATCGGTTTCGCGTCCATCGCCGCCCTGTTCTCAAACTCGGAGGCCATTGATCCCATGGCCGATGATGCGTCGGCTGCTGGGAACGGCGTCCAAGCAATGTGAGGACAGTATGCAAGAGCAAGACATTCAACGCATTCGCGCCGCCGCCTGGGCGGCCGAGCGGCCGAAGTCAACGTTGCTTGAGGCGCTTGGCGAGGTCGCCGAGCCATTGGCTAAGGCGGAAATTGATTTTGGGCGGCTCGCTCAAGAGGGCGGCCCGGGCAATCGAGGCATATCGAGCGCTACCGACCATACCGGGCAGCATATGATCGTGATCTCGATGGAGGACCTGGCTCAACTGCTTGAGGCTGTTGCGAAACCGCTGTCATTCGGAGAGGCGCTAATCGCAATAGGATTCGAGCCAGCCTTGGGTCCTCAGCCAAGTTTGCGAAGAGGGAACCCACGCATTCCGCTGAAGCGCCCCTAATGCCTGAGGAGCCAAAAGCAACGGAGCCGTACATGCGCCTCTTGGTGCTATCCGATATCCACCTCGAATTCGGTCCATTTGAGCTTCCCGAAGACATCGGGGAGTTCGATGTCGCGGTATTCGCAGGCGATGTCGACCGCCCCATTGCAAGCTCGATCGATTGGATCGGCCTTCAAAGACGCGGCCCGCTCTAGGGCCGGCCCGTCGTCTTCGTMCCAGGAAACCACGAGTTCTATGGATCCGAAATTCTCTCCTCCCTGGAGGAAGCCAGGGGCCTGGCCGTCGCCACGGCCTTCCGTCGTGTGAATGACGCGCGGTGGGATGACCATCAGCGAAGCTGCGGGCGCGTCGATGTGTCGGTCATCCTGCCATTGCGTGGGATCGGCTCCCCATGGCACCTGCTCCTTGCCTTCGCAAGGACAAGGGACAACGGCTGGGCGGGCGCTTCTTGACCGAGTGCCCGCCCAGCTTCGTTTACGTGCCGGCACCTGCGCGCCGGAGTTTGCCGCAGGTCTCATTATCCGTGCGCTCGTGGCGGAGAGTAACGGCTATTGGGCGCGTACACGTGACTGCGACCTCGCTCGGTGCCTTCGTTTTGCGTCAGCCACATCGGCTGCCGCGATGCCGATCCCGCTGAGGAACTGCCCGAGCTCGTAACTGGTCGGAAGCGCTTTTACCTGGGCGGCATCCAAGCGAGCCAGTGCTTCTCCGCAAACGCGGTCTGTAATGTTAGAGGCAGCCTTTCCCTTCAGGAGCCCGCCGGTGAACAGCCCGAGTGCGCACACCAGTCGGAGTTCGCCAGCTCGAAGTGCGCCGAGTCGACGAAGGTTCCGCTCGTTGTCATTGCCCACGAAATCGCGCGCTAGCTGGAGGAAGTTCGCGGCGATGCGATCGTACATCGGGCGCTCGCGAGGCTTCGGCATGGCCACGCGCCTCCACTCCCCGATCAACTCCAGGATCACCGATGCGTAGCAGTCCAGGCCGGCTGTAAACTGGTGCTGTGAAGCCGTCCGTTCGGATGACAAATACCGGCTTTCACCCATTACGAGCTCTATCCCCTGTTCGCCTATTCTTCATCGTTCGCTGGAAATACGCCGGCGACAAGCGGTTCGTCGTGGCAACGTTCCGCGGCACGCGTCGTTACCCGATAAAAATGGTAGTCCGGAATAGGGCCCCGAGCAGGCGGTAATTCTGTCCCGCGGCGGCGCCCGAGCAAGCGCGGCGAGACGATATCCCGCATGAAGGCTGAGAGCTTTTCGGACGAGTTCGTAGCCTTGTTCACATATGCCTACGAGAATGGGGTTACTGACATCAGCTTTCGTGGAGATCCGACCGGCGCGGCGAGCAAACAACAAGGCTTGATCGCGGCGATGTCGCAGGCGAGGCCTTCGCCTCGGGACGGATATCAAAACGTATGTTTGGATATCTAAACACGTGTCTCGTCATCCGATCCGAATGGCTTTTTCGAACATGAAGTCAGGCGCTCAAGTCTACCGGCCGGTGGGTCGCGGCTGCCGAGTGGCTCTTGGGCTTGGACCAGATCCAACTCGCCGAGCGGGCGGGGATCAGAAGGCAGACCTCGCCGATTTGGAAGGTGAAGCCAGCAGTCCTCAGGCTCGGGTGCGTGATGCGGTCCTGGGTGACGTTGCCCCTCGGTTCTAATCCGGTTTGACGTTCTGGCCCATTGAGAGGACCAGAACATGAAGCGGAGCCGCTTCTCGGAAGAGATGGGGTATTCGGTCCTGATCGCCCGACTGGCTTGCCTATAGGCCCCTACGTCCTGACGATCATGGACCCCCCGTGCAGGGAGAAATGCCATGATCTATGTCGGCATCGATGTCTCGCTGAACTCAGTCGCGATCTGTGTCGTGGACAATGCAGGGAAGCCCATTCGAGATGGAACGGCCTCGGCGGATGCACCGTCGATCGCTGACTATCTCGAACCGTTTGCCGATCAAGTCCAACGGGTCGGCCTCAAGGCAGGGCCGATGTCCGAGTGGCTGACAGCCAATCTCATCCAGCTTGGGCTGCCGGCCATCTGCCTGGAAGCGCGCCAGGTCAACGCGGCACTTTCAGCCATGCCGGTGAAGACCGATCGAAATGACGCCCGGGGGATCGCGCAGGTGGTGAGGACGGGCTGGTTCAAGGCTGTCCATGTTAAGAGCATTGGCAGCCAGCAGGCGCGGGCCCTTGCGGCAGCTCGCAAGCACGTCATCCGATCTGTTGCCGCCGCCGAGTAAGTCACCAGGGGCCTTCGTCGCCCATTTGGGCTGAAGGTCGGGATCGTATCGCGGAGGGGCTTCGCGAGCCGGGTTCGTGAGTTGGTCGCATGCGATACCATGTTGCAGGCGATCATGGATCCCGTGGGGGAGCTGAGGTGGTCATCGGCGATTGCCGGACGAGATGATGAGCCTGCGCGGGCTGCTGGAGAAGAGGCCCGACGCCGATTTTCTGCGCGAGATGATCGGCTTTGCCGCCCAGCGTCTGATGGAGCTGGAGRTCGGCGGGCTGGCCGGCGCCGGCTTCGACGAGAAGAGTCCTGAGCGCCTTGTCAGCGCAATGGCTATCGCGAGCGCGACTGGGAGACGCGCGCCGGCGCGGTCGAGTTGCGCATCCCAAGCTTCGCAAGGGCAGTCGCTTCTCCGGCTTCCTCGAGCCGCGCCGCATGGCTGAGAAGGCGCTGACGGCGGTGATCCAGGAGGCTTACATCCAGGGCATCTCGACCCGCTCGGTCGATGATCTGGTCAAGGCGATGGGGATGAGCGGCATCTCGAAGAGCCAGGTCAGCCGACTATTCGAGGAGATCGACGAGCGGGTGCAGGCCTTCCTCGACCGGCCGATCGACGGCGACTGGCCCTATCTCTGGATCGACCGGACCTAGGTGAAGGTCTGCTAGGCTGGACGGATCGTTTCGGTGGCATTGATCGTGGCGGTCGGCGTCAACGGCGACGGCCGGCGCGAGGTTCTGGGCAGGGACATCGGCCCCTCCGAGGCCGAGATCTTCTGGACGGTGTGCTGCCAGCTGCACAAAACCCAAGGCCCACGCCAGCCTGCGCGCTTGAACCGGACACGGCGAATCTCCCCTCGAGGTAGGCTAGCCGGTTGGGCCGGGCTTGGCGTGCGGAACTCTCGACAGGCAACAGCGTTCAGTTCGCGTGCTGGTGCCTGCCGCGGCGCCCCGCCTAACTCCGCCCAGAGCGGCGGGCTGCTTTTCGCGCTGTGGGATGGCTGGTGTGCGCGCGTCACCGGGGCGGGTCCGCTCATCCTCGAATTTCGTGTCTGGCCGCGCCGACCAGGTCATACCGATCTCCGTACCCTCATGAGCCGGAAGGCCCGCAATCAGAGCAGTTTCGCCAGATACTGCCCATAGCTCGATTTGCCCGTCAGCTTCGCCAGTTCGGCCAGCTGATCGCGAGTGATGAACCCCTTACGGAAGGCGATTTCCTCCGGGCAGGAGATCTTCATGCCCTGGCGCCGCTCCAGGATCTCGATGAACTGGCCGGCTTCCATCAGGCTCTCATGCGTGCCGGTATCGAGCCAGGCGAAGCCGCGGCCCATGATCTGCACATGAAGCGCGCCGCGCGCCATGTAGGCGCGGTTGATATCGGTGATCTCGATCTCGCCGCGCGCCGATGGCTTGATGGCGGCGGCGATGTCGAGGACGTCATTGTCGTAGAAATAAAGGCCGGTCACCGCGAGATTAGATTTCGGTTCGGCCGGCTTTTCTTCGATCGAGATGCCCTTGCCGGCCGTGTCGAGCTCGACCACGCCGTAACGCTGCGGGTCGGAGACGACATAGCCGAAGACGGTCGCCCCCGTCGGCCGCGCGGCGGCCTCCGCCATCAACTCGGGCAGGCCATGACCGTAGAAGATGTTGTCGCCAAGGACCAGCGCGACGCGGTCGGTCCCGACAAAATCGCGCCCGACGATGAAGGCGTCGGCAAGCCCGCGCGGTTCGGCCTGCACGGCGTAGCTGAGATTCAGGCCAAACTGGGTCCCGTCCCCCAGCAAGCGGATGAACAGCGCCTGATCATGCGGGGTTGTGATGATCAGGATCTCGCGGATGCCGGCAAGCATCAGCGTCGAGAGCGGGTAGTAGATCATCGGCTTGTCGTAGACGGGCAGCAACTGCTTCGAGACCACGGAGGTCACCGGGTGCAGCCGCGTGCCGGTCCCGCCGGCTAGAATGATGCCCTTCATGGTACCCTCTGCGCCATCAACGTGGCCACGACCTCGCGCATGCGTTCCTGCCACGGCTTTGCGCGATAGCCAAAGAGCTTATGTGCCTGAGCACCGCTGGTAGACGCCTCGACGCTAGACTTTAAGGGCGACTCCCGGGCCGGCTGCCGTGTCCCCGTTGTCGAGGAAAGCGACGCCTGCTTGCTCCAGGGCGGCGCGGATGGCGTCAACGGTTCGCGGCTTCAGCGCCTCGCCGCCTTCGAAGCGCGTGATCGTGTTGGTGGATACCTTCGCCGCGTCTGCTAATTCGCGGACGCCAAGCTGAAGTGCGGCTCTCGCCATCCTACATTGAGTGGACAACAAATTCGATACTTCATGGCGATTTCGCCTTAACGAGGCGAATGCGGCAGTTAATATTTACACGGTAGCGAAAACGCCACGGTGAGGCAAGGAAACAACCGATATGCCCGCCAACATCGTTAATGTGCCGTCCGTCGGCTACGCGCCCCTGCCGATCGGCCGCTACGATCTGGAGATTGTGGAGTCCGCTTACGAGCCGAGCGAAACAGGGTCCGGCATGGTGCTGAAGTGCAAGGCGCAGATCGTCGGGGGCGACCACGACGGGCAGCCGCTCAACATCGAGATGGCGTTGGAGCACGAAAACGCGGAAGCCCAGCGGATCGGCCAGCGTCACTTCGCGGCGCTGCGGCGGGCGATTGGCGTTCCCAATCCGGAGCACACGGGCGACCTGAGGTTCAAGCCATTCGATGCGCAGATCGGCGTTGCCAAGGGCCGCAATATCGTTCGCGCCTACGGCGAGTGGGCAGCCTAGCTCGATGAAGATGGACGCCGGGCCTGATGGGGGGTGGGGGGCAGCTTTGACGCTAATCCGGCGTCCGCCGCCGCATCGCTGAGACGGTCGCGCCATGTGCTGGGACGGTGTGTCGTAATTGGGGCGGCGGGTAGCGTATATTTCGTTCAGCGGAACGCCGCGCGACACGCGGAATTAGCGAGAATTCGTGTTGCAGCGTGTTGCATGGACTTAATTGCAACACTCCAAAACAGGCGGAATCGGCGGGAATCTGCAACGCGTTGCAAGTTACCCAGGCGTCTGGTTTCGCCTCGCTTTTCTCTAAGTCAATGATTTTGCTTAGAGAAAAGTGGTAGCGGGAGAGGGACTCGAACCCCCGACACGCGGATTATGATTCCGCTGCTCTAACCAGCTGAGCTACCCCGCCCCAAGACCGGCGACAATGGCGCCAGCGGCTTGCGATGGCGCGGATATAGGGGGCGCAGCAGGGAGCCGTCAAGCCTGCTGGTGCATGCTTCACATCCTTTACACAGATGCGGGCGGCCTCCCCGAAGGCAGACATGGCAATTGTCCAGGGTCCGCCATGCATTCCTGCAATGACGGGACGCTTGATCCCGGCCAAGCCATGCCTAGTTCACATGGAAGGGATACAAATGTTGGTCATCGCTGGCTGGGCTGCATGTTGCTGCCGTTGCTGCCGTTGCCGCAGTGCGCTGTCGCTCGCGAGGCCATGATCCAGGAGTCCTCGCATATGAGCTCGCTCGTACAAGAACAGTTCAGCTTCTCGATGGGTTTGAAGCTGCTCGCCCGAAGGAGCCTGCTCGCTGCCGCAGCTGTGCTATCCCTKGTGACCACGCCCTTCGTGATGATCACTCCCGCCGCGGTGCAGGCTGCCGAACCCTGGCAGCAATCCTGCGCCTACAAGACCCAGTTCGGCGTGCTCGGCTCGGGCATGGGGATTGCCGCCGACTACTGCACGCGTCTGAGCTTCTGCCAGAGGATGGCTGAGCAGAACGATCCGAATATGGTGCAGAAGGGCTGCTTCGGCTTTGCGCCGCAAGCGGCGAACGCGCCGGCCTCCTCCAGCAAGTATCGCTGAGCGCAGGTTTCGCTGAGTAACTGCGCTCGGCCGGGCTTCAGGCCTTTGCCGGGCGCTTTCTCAGTCTGACGACCTTGAAGTAGCCCTTGCCGACATGGACGGTGTCGTAGCGGCCCGTCCGCGCGGCCCAATCCGTCAGCCGACGGACCTTGAAATCCGTGCTCCAGCCGATCGCCTTGGCGATCGGCGCGAGCGCGGCCCAGAGCGGCGCTGTCAGCGCACTGTCGTCTACCAATCGGCTAGAGATGATGATCTCGCCACCTGGCTTCAGGACGCGGTCCATTTCATCGAGTGCCTGTTCGGGGTTTGGCACCAGCGTGATGACGAACTGCGCCGTCACGGCATCGAAGCGCTCGTCGCCGAAGCCGAGGCGGCAGGCGTCCATCACCATCAGCCCCTTCACATGCTTCAGTCCCTGACTTGCGACCTTACGGTTGGCCACTTTCAGCATGTCGAGCGAGAGATCGGCGCCAAGCACACGGCGGTCCGGCGTGAAATAGGCAAGCGTCAGGCCGGTTCCGACGCCGATCTCGAGAATATCGGGACCACAGGCACAAGCGGCCGCAACGGCTTCGCGCTGGGCGCGGGCGAGCAGCCGCAAATAGACCTTGTCGTAGAACTTTGCCCAGGTGGCATAGACCCGCTTCTGGCCTTCGAGGTCATAGGTCACAGGCATAGGGCAGCTCGACTGGATCGGAGTGGCGTGGGTGGGGGAGGTGGAGCCGCAGTCACGAGGCGGCGAGAGCAAGCTCGAGCCGGGCAGCCGCAGCCTGGGCTGCAGGCGAGATGATGGTGCCGCCACCCAGGACACGCGCACCGGATCCGGCATGGTCGTAGATCACGCAGGCCTGGCCGGGAGAGACGCCTTCCTCCTCGCCCGCGAGCACGATGATGAGCCCGGAATCGTCACGCAGCAGCCGGGCTTCGCGCGGGGCGCGGGTCGAGCGGACACGCACCGCCACATCGAGGCCTTCAGGCGGCAGGGCGTCCAGTGCGACATCGCCGATCCAGTTGAGATCGCGCAGCCGGACTTCACGCACGCCGAGAGCCTCGCGCGGTCCGACGACCACGCGCGCCTGTTCGGCATCGAGCCTCAGCACATAGAGCGGTTCCGTCGTGCTGATCCCAAGCCCCTTGCGCTGTCCGACAGTGTAGCGAAGGACGCCTTCATGGCGGCCCAGCACGCGTCCATCGAGATGGACGATGTCGCCGGGGCGCGCAGCACCGGGCTTTAGCCGTTCGATGACGTCGGCATAGCGGCCATTCGGCACGAAGCAGATGTCCTGGCTGTCTGGCTTGTCGGCGATGGCGAGACCGAGCTCGGCGGCAAGGGCGCGGGTCTGAGCCTTGTCGATTTCGCCGAGAGGGAAACGCAGCAGGTCGAGCTGATCCTGCGTCGTCGCATAAAGGAAATAGCTCTGGTCGCGGGCTTCGTCCGCGGCACGAAACAGGCCGCGATGGCCGTTGCCAAGGGCCYGGCTGACGACATAGTGCCCCGTCGCCAGCGCATCGGCGCCGAGTTCGCGGGCGAGCCCGAGCAGGTCGCGGAACTTGACGGTGCGATTGCACTCGACGCAGGGAATGGGCGTCTCGCCGGCGAGATAGCTCTCGGCAAAGCGCTCGATCACGGCGTCGCGGAAGCGGCTCTCATAATCGAGAACATAATGCGGGATGCCGATCGTCTCGGCGACGCGGCGGGCGTCATGAATGTCCTGTCCCGCGCAGCAGGCCCCGGCCCGATGGACAGCGGCTCCGTGATCGTAGAGCTGCAGGGTCACGCCGACGACATCATAGCCTTCGCGCTTGAGCAGGGCGGCCACCACGGACGAGTCCACGCCTCCGGACATCGCCGCGACGACGCGCGTCGCCGCGGGCGGCTTGGCGATGTCGAGGGAGTTGAGGGGGGAGGTCATGGCGAGCGGGATCATCCTGGCGAAGGCGACTATGTGGCGGTTCTATACCGGCTTTGACAGGGGCGGGCCAGTGAGCGATCGGCAAATCCTGCCGCCTCACCGGAGGGGGCAAGGAGAATCTTGCCGCGAGCGATCCGGGCATGGCCGCTACCGCCTTGAAAACAAAGGAACAGCATCCTGGCGCGAGACTTGCTGCTCGCGGCCTGGGCATGTTCCTGCCCGCGGTCCGGATTTACCTGATGTCTGCCGTCTCCTCCTCAGTCGCCTCGCCCAATGCCGAGCAGGCTGCGTCGCGCCGCCGTGCGCCAGAGCGCGGCTCCGATGGTGCGGCCGCGCCATTCAGCCTGCCTGAGGGCGGCGGCGACCCGGAGGTGCCGGCCGCGGCGAAGGACGACGCTGCCGCGACGAAGCCGGAGGCAGGCGGCAAGGCCAGTGCGACACAGGAGCAGAAGGCAACCGCCTCCGCGCTAGCGACGGTGCAGCCCGCGGTGCTGCTCAAGGGCACCACCGCGGTGGTGGTGCCGGCGGAGGCCGCCGAAGCAACTCCGACCGCGACCCAGCCCAAGCCGGATATCGGCGCGCTCGTCGCCATTGCCGTCGCCGAACAGGCCGCAGCCGGCAAGACCGCCGTCGCTGGCAAGCCTGGTGTCGAAGAAAAACCGACGGATTCCGAGCCGAAGGAAGCCGCCTCCGCTGACAAGCCTGTCGAGGCCGCTGTCGTGATGCCAATTCCCGCGCCGGCGGCTATCCCGGTTGTCGTCGCTCTGCCGTTGGTCGGTGGCGACATCGCTGCGGCAGGCATCGGCGATGAAGCCGTTCCAGGTGGGACGAAGGCGGCTCAGGGGATTCCCACCGGGATGGCGCAGGCAGCTATGCCGGCCCAGACCCTCGTGCCAGCCGAGGCGTCTGTCATGGCCGCTGTATCCGCAACCGATGCCGCCGCGTCGACCTCCGAAGGCGACGAAGTCGGCAAGCCGGCGGAGAAACCGCATGCGGGACCGATGATCGCCGCATCGAAGGAAACTGCGACCGGCCCGGCCAATACCACCGTCGCTGCGGGGCAGCCGCTCGCCGACCTGTTCAAGCCTGTCGAAGTGCAGCAGGCGCCGGTGCCGATCGAGCTGTCCGCGGCCGTGGCGTCGCATTCCGGCAAGCCGGAAGGCATTGCCGGTCTGCCTGATATCGACCTGGCCAAGGCGGCGCAGCAGCCTTCGGCCGGCATGCATCGCGGCATGGCTGACGGCCAGCCGACACCGCTCCATGTCGTCCCGATCGAGATCGGTCTGCGTGCCCTTGCCGGCAGCAAGCGCTTCGATATTCGGCTTGACCCGCCTGAACTTGGCCGCGTCGACGTTAATCTCGAGATCTCCGAGAAGGGCGAGGTCAGCGCAAAACTGGTCGTCGACCGTGTGGAGACCCTGCACCTGCTTCAGCGGGATGCGCGGACGCTTGAGCGTGCCTTCGAGCAGGCCGGTCTCAAACCCTCGGATAGCGGCGTCGATATCACATTGCGCGATCCGAACGATCAGCCCGGTTTCCGCCAGCAGCGGCAGGATGACGAGGCGCCGCGCCGTGCCCGCATCCAGCCTGATGCCGCCGAGCTCGGCGATGCCTCAGCCATTCCGGCGCAGCCTGCGCCCATCCGCCGCCTCGTCAGGCTCGGCGGCGTCGACCTCAGCATCTGAAGGGGCGGATCATGACCGTTTCCAACACCTCATCGAGCACCGGCACCGGCTCCGCTACCAATGTCAGCGGCGGCGGAAGCTCGATCGCCAATAATTTCGATCAGTTCCTGACGCTGCTGACGACCCAGCTCAAGAACCAGAG
>NZ_JBFTLD010000189.1:0-12983 GCF_056396265.1 Allobosea sp. 05T422_2
TCTCTACTCTTCTTCCGATGACAGGCATTTTGGTCACGAGCGATGCGCCGGAGCGGACGGTGCTCGAACTTAGGCCCTGGGTATGCGGCATGCCCCCGCGGGTATTCCCGGCCTTCATGGCACCTTTTCAGACCGCGCGAACGAAACGCGTTGCAGCTGGATTAGCTTCGGCAATCGACCTTTCAACGGGGCATAGCGAATGTCTGGTTTCAGGCGAGCTCCCAATGTCTGGTCGTGGCGCTAGTCGCCCTCGGTTGGCGTCGCACTCTGCTCCTGGCAAGCTGAGGATGAATACGATGCTCGTCGGGGAAGACCAGTGATACTTTACCTCCACTTGGTGAGCTGACGTGACCGCCGAGGACGAGACGATCGCCGCTTATGATCGCTACGCAACGAATTTCGCGGCGCAGTACGAAGCGCTCTCGGCCGAGGCTGCGTTTGCGGGGGTAAGCGATCTGCTGCCCCGAGGTCCCGGCCGTCTCGCTCTCGACGTCGGAGCAGGTTCTGGCCGAGATGCCGCGTGGCTAGCCGGGCGTGGCCTCGAGGTCATCGCGGCCGAGCCATCTGGCGGTATGCGCCGCGAGGGCAAGACACGCCATCCCGGCCTCCGCTGGGTAGATGATCGCCTGCCCGGTCTCGCAGCCGTCCATCGCCTCGGACTAAGCTACGACCTTGTGTTGCTCAGTGCCGTGTGGATGCACGTGCCACCACGCGAGCGCTCGCGTGCTTTCAGTTCACGCTGCTCAAGCCTGGCGGCCTGCTGGTGCTTACCCTGCGCTTCGGTCCTAGTGAACCCGGGCGTATCATGTACCCGGTCTCCCTAGGCGAGATCGAGGTACTCGCCCGAGACCACGGCTTAGCTATCGTACGTGCCCTCGACACGGCTGACCCTAGGGCCCGGATCGGCGTGAGCTGGACGACGATCTGCCTGCGCCAGCCCGACGACGGCACCCTCGGTCTGCCGCTGATCCGCGGCTTGATCCTGAACGACGATAAATCCTCGACCTACAAGCTCGGTCTGTTGCGCGTAGTCGCCAGGATCGCCGACGCTGCACCAGCCCTGGCGGTGCCTGTGCGGAGCGAGTTCGACCGCGTTGCAGTGCCGCTCGGGCTCGTTGCGCTKAATTGGCTCCGCGCTTACCTGCCGCTCGTCGCTGCCGCCTTGCCGCAGGCGCCGAACAACCGCGGTCCGGATGGACTCAGCTTTGCGAAAAGGGCTTCCGGCAGTTGCTGGCACAAGGAGTTACGGCGCACGACCTGCGGATCGGGGCGAGTTTCGATGGCKAACGCGCTGAAGCTCTGGTTGCGGCAATTAGTGAGGCACGGCGGACGATCGTTGCCATGCCAGTGCGCTATACGACGTTGCCGAACTCGGACGCGGCGGTGTTCGAGGCAGTCGGGAAGCCCGTGCGCTTGGCGCGCGCGCTGACTCTGACGCCGGAGGTGCTGGGGGAGCACCGGGCAAATTGCMCAGCCAGCTAGGGCTATTGAGAATAGCTGCCATTCGTCCTGTTTGATCGTAGGCAAGCCGACGGAACCATGGGATCAGCCATACGGCTTTGTCTTTCTGTATATCCATGACGAATTCGCGGAGGCGGCTTGACCAAGTCAATGCGACGGAATGCGTTTCAGCGAAATTCATCGAGTTTCTGCCGATCGAAGTGCGGCGCGTCGGACTGACTTCCGAAAGTAGAGGCACTTGGTCCTCGACGATTACAAACGCGTCCGGCCGGATGAACTCTATGACTTCGAGAGACTGACTCCAGAGGGCTCGTTTAGCGTGCTCTTCCTCTCAACTRCCACCCTCAAATTCCAGTCGGCGAGGCAGGAGAAGCGTCCGATCCAGAGGCTTACAAGACGCTTTCTCTGCGCCTTCCTTCGTCGGCGGGGGCGGCTCCGAAGTTGTGCGGAAGCGGGGTGACGAAGGGCAGCGACTTGATCGTCTTTAGGTTCTCCCAACGGCTACTGCGATAGAAACGAGCGATAGGCGGGGTTCTCCGTCTCGTCCCAAAAGGGAAAACCGAGCGCGTCAAGGTTGCGAGCGAGCCTTGAGCGGTCGTCTCGCGGGACCTGGATGCCCGCCAGCACGCGCCCGTAGTCGGCGCCGTGGTTTCGGTAGTGGAACAGCGAGATGTTCCAGTCGCCCGATAGGCTGTTGAGGAATTTCAACAGCGCGCCTGGCCGCTCGGGAAACTGAAAACGGAAGATCATCTCGTTGGCGATGTCAGGCGCCTTGCCGCCGACCATGTAGCGGATGTGCAGCTTGGCGAGCTCGTTCTCGCTCATATCGAGCACGAGGTAGCCGTGCTCCGCCAGCATCGAGATGATCCTTCGCTTCTCTGGCTCGCCCTCGTTGAGCCGAACGCCTACGAAGATCCGCGCGGCCTGCGGATCCGCATAACGGTAGTTGAATTCGGTGATGGCGCGCTTGCCAAGGAGTTGAATGAAGGCCCTGTAGCTGCCGGGCCGCTCGGGGATCGTCACTGCGAGGAGCGCCTCACGCTGCTCGCCAATCTCCGCTCGTTCGGCTATGTGGCGCAACCGGTCGAAATTCATGTTGGCGCCGCTGTTGATAGCGATCAGGGCCTTTCCGTACGCGGCACCGCGCGCMGCGTAGCTCTTTAGTCCGGCCAGACTGACAGCGCCGGAAGGCTCTGCAACAGCGCGGGTATCCTCGAAGATGTCCTTGACGGCCGCGCAGATCTCGTCAGTCGACACCGTAATGACTTCATCAAGCAGGTCGCGGCATAGGCGGAAGGTTTCCTCGCCTGCCTGACGGACTGCGACACCGTCGGCGAAAAGGCCAACCTGGTCGAGCACGATACGCTCACCGGCGCGGATGGCTTTCGCCATGGACGCCGCGTCTTCCGGCTCGACACCGATCACCTTTGTTTCAGGACGAAGGAACTTGCTATAGACGGCCACGCCGGCGGCAAGCCCACCGCCGCCGATCGGCACAAAGATCGCCTCGATCCGGTCCGGATGCTGGCGCAGGATTTCCATCCCAACCGTGCCCTGTCCGGCGATCACGTCGGGGTCGTCGTAAGGATGAATGAAGGTCAGATTCTTCTCGGCTTCGAGTTGCCGAGCATGTGCATAGGCCTCGTCGAAACTCTCACCATGCAATACCACGCGCCCGCCGAGCGCGCGCACTGCCTGGACCTTGATGTCAGGCGTGGTGCGCGGCATCACGATGCTCGCCTTAACGCCGAGCTTGCGAGCAGCAAGTGCCACCCCTTGCGCATGGTTACCGGCCGAAGCGCAGATCACGCCGCGTTCCATAGCCTCGGCCGCTAAGCCGACCATCTTGTTGTAGGCGCCGCGCAACTTGAATGAGAAGACCGGCTGAAGATCCTCCCGCTTGAGGCTGACATGTGAATTCAGCCGGGAAGAGAGGCGGGGCATCGGGTCCAGCGCGCTCTCGATCGCTACGTCATAAACCCGTGCGCCCATGATCTTGCGGATATAATCGTGCATGCAGGGCCAGTCCTATTCTCGGGTCCCTGCCGATAGTCGGCGGTGCGGCAAAGTCAATCGGGCGCAGCGAGTTCGCCGCTCCCTCTTTCTGCAGGCCTTATAATTCGGCGCCGCTAGGGCGGGGAGTCGACCTCGTTACCTGAGGTGATGGAAACTAATCTCGGCATAAGTATCCACTGTGGGAAGCGAACTCCCGCTGCTTGACGCGATTGTCTTGCGACCCGAGGTTGTGCCGTCCGAAACCCTTCACGCGAGTTGGCTGGGAATTTGATGGCGCACATTGAGCGGAACTATTCGGAGCTAGCTTTCCCGATAGGGGGCGACGCTCAGTCAAATTTCGCAGGTGCGCAAAGGACGCTCCCAATAACTTGGGTTCACACCATTGGATCCGGCGAGGGCCGGCTTCCGTCAATCTGCCGGGTGGCCGGAATTAGTCCTCGCACTGACGGTCTTCGCACGGGGCTGCCGCAATGAAGATCACAGGGCTTAAGGCGCTCCAGAGCAAGCTCAAGGATCTTGCGAGATTCGGAGCTGATCTCGATGGCGAGTTAACTCAAGTCACGTTTGAACCGAACGATCCGGCAAGCATCGAAGCTGCGATACAGGAAGCAGCTGATGCAGTGGACGCAAAAGCTAAGGCCTACCCACGCAACGAGATGGTCCAAAATCTCGCCGGCCAGGCGAAACCGGTTAGCCTCGCGTGTCGCAAATGAGCATTTCTGTTCTCAAGGCTTTGGACCGCTCTACCGCGGAAGCAGATAAGCGATTGAGATGCGCACCGCTGCGACCAACGCGAGCATGGGCTCATGCGCCGTCGGCATCGAAGGACGATGTTGTTCCCGGCAACATGAGAAAGATTTCTGATTATCTAGGTAACGTCGCTGGGGCGAGGAGGAGATTTAAACGCTTTTATTAGGGCTGTAAACGCACCAATTATGCCTGCGATGGCAATTAAAGCGGGAACGATAATCTCGGTTGCGACGTCTTTAAATATTTTTGTATATTGTTTTACGGTTTCAATCATATTATTTCTAGAGATTCTATCAATCTCTTGGGATAGTCGTTTATTGTATTCGTCTTCCAATTTCTTTACTTGTGAATCCCAGGCTGCAACAACTTCAGCGGGTGCGTCGACAAGTTTTGTAGATGGAACTTGGATTGTCGTTACAATATCTCTAGTTCGACCGAAGTTTTGAATCGACGGAGATGGTACTTTGACTATCTGTTTCCTTTCCTCTATCGTTGTTACGATTTGACCAGAGGGCTTAGGTGGTAGTTGTGGCCGGGGAATATTTTTCTTGGCGGCATCAATGATTTCTTGAGAGGCGTCCCCTTGCTCGTGAGGTAGCATCGCAAAGAGTGTGCCGCCGTAGAAAGCTGCCATACCGACGATGGCGATCGACACAACGAACACCAGAGTAGTCCCTGCTCGCGACATCAGGCGTTCTCCCATGTTGATCTAATCCCAGCATGACCTTTGACAATGACTACCAAACACTTCGGTGCGAGCCCTACGTGCCCTGGACTCTGCCTTTGTGAAGCACACGACATTCCACGACAATGCTCATACAAGGCACTTGCCTTAGGTCGCGTCCTTAATCGCATGCCAAACTAGCGAACTGACACGCTCGTTATCGACATCGTTGTGGTTGGCGACGATATTGTCGGCGAGGACGTTGTTGACGAGGCCGGGGGCGATTTCGGGCAACCGGTTTCTGTCGGCCGTTACCCAGACGCATTCGCCATCGCGCATTGCCAGCGCGCCGTTCGCACCCAGTCCGCCGTAAAGATCGCGCGGGCCACCGATGAGGTCTCTGACGCCGACCCCCTGAGCGATCTCACCTGAGATCTTGGAGGCGACGGCGTAAAAAAAGCCAACTGCGCTATCGTGACGCGAGCGCGTGATCATAATCGGTCCGTTTACGAGATGGTCGTCAATGATGCGCCTGAATCCGCCAGGGACCCTATTGGGCCCCACATCTCGGCCGAGGCCATTGTGCGAATAGGCCCCTTGCAACAAGCAGAGTGACGCGGCCTTGAGCGTCTGCGAAGCGGCAACCGTCGCCGATACCAGCCTCGCGCCGAAGCTGTGCCCGATAAGATGAACCCGCACACCATCGAGGTCCTGCGCCTCTAAAGTGCGGCAAAGCGCTTTTCCAACGTTGCCTGCTCGCGCCTTCATCTCGAAATAGGTGGCCTGGTTMAGCAGCGAGGCCACCGCCGCCTTGCCGCCGCGCAGCACGCGAGAACCTGCCGCGGCAATGGTGTCGCCGAGGCCARCCGCGCCCCCGCCTCCAACAGTCTGTACCGGGGGAACGTCGCCACGCTGCTTAAGTGCGTCCACGGCGTCGCTACCTCGGATGCTGCAGAACTCGCTATGCTCGTTGCGAACCTCCTGATCAGACGCCATCGTGAGGGACCGGCGAAGATCCTCCAGAAAGCTGTCGGCCACGCCCCCGCCGCCGGCCGCGTCCAGCGCCTGCTGAACAAAAGCGGCCTTATTATCGATGCAGAGATCATCGGCAATCTCGCTCGCAAACGCCTTTAGGGCCGAACGCGATAGGTCCCCTCCACTCGCCGCTGCCGCGCCGCCCACTTTGGGCACGCCTCGATCTGCAGGCAGGATAGTAAGGTCCTCGCGGTAGCGGAACGCCGGCCAGTACACCCCGACGACCGCAAAGCGGCGTGCTGGCAAACTCATGCCGCCGCGCGAAGCGGCGACCATGTTGCTGATCAACTCGGTGTAGAGTTTCGTTGCATTGGCCTCGTCATTCTTCCAGCCATGGCTCAAGACCAGGAGATCGGTGATCCCGTGGGGCAGGAGTTTGCGGCCAGGCTCMTCCCGTTCACCATCCTTGTCCAGTAGAAGCGCAGCGAAAGGAATGCCGGCTATCGCGTCCATTTCGGTATCCCCTTCAGATAGATTGCATCGCACGCAGCAGATCGAGCAGGCCAGATCCTTGGAAGTCGGCCTTGCGCTTGAGATCGGTCGCGCTGCTAACGAAAATCGCTTTGACTGCCTCCGCCCGGCCGATGAACTCGCCCCGGACCGACAACAGAGCGGCGACAGCGCCGGCGACGTGAGGGGCGGCCATGCTGGTGCCGCTTTCCTCTCGAAAGTAGGCGATCGTCGGATCGGGCGTGATGCCAGCCTCGTCCAGCGCCTCGGTGGTGTGCGACGCGCCGATCGCTGCGCAAGAGAGGATACGCTCACCAGGCGCTACCAAGTCCGGCTTGACCCGCCCATCGGCGGTGGGCCCGCGAGACGAGAAAAAGGAGACACCATAGCGGTGCGGCGCCTCGCCGTGGGTGGCCCCGACGGTGATCGCCTCTTCGGCGTTGCCCGGATCGTTGATAGACTGATCGAGGCCAACGCGCTTCAACATATCTTCGCCGTCTGGCTGGATCATCGTTGACCCGTCGTTTCCTGCTGCTGCAACGACGATCACGCCGCTGCGTGAAAGCCGGTTGACGACAGTGCAAAGCGGGCTCTGGCCGGCGGCGTACCAGCGCGCGTCGAACGGATAGCCGAGGCTAAGGTTGACGCAGTGAACCTTTATGCGGCGGCCAAAGTCGTTGAGTTCCTCGACATGTTCGAGCGCAGTAATGAGCGCGCTAGCATAACCTTTGCCCGCATCGTCAAGCACCTTGAGGCTCAGCAGCGTTGCCTGGGGCGCGATGCCACGCAGCACCGAGCCCGACGCCATCACACGAACGATCGTCCGCACGGTGTCGTCGGTGCCGCGCTCCTCGAATACACGCGCCATGCCGCCTTCGTCCGTGCTTGTCCTACCGGCAATGATTCCGGCGACATGGCTGCCGTGGCCGAAGCGATCGACTGTGGGGGCGTTCCCGCCGGTGAAATCGCGATGCGCTAGCCCCAAAGGCAGGCTGAGATTTTGGTAGCGCACGAAGTGGCGGTGCGTCTCGTCTATTCCGCTGTCCATCACTGCAACGACGATCCCTTTGCCGTCCGCGCCGAAGGCTGTGAGGCAGGCGTCGGCTTTCACCGTGCGGACCGAACGATCGAGGAAGGGCTTTAGTGGCTCGTCGCGCCAGACCTTGTAGATCGGAGAAGGCTCCGCGCCCGTATCCGTGGTGAGGTCTGCGATCTCTCCCAGTGTGAGGGTGGCGAATAGGAAGTGGCGACTGGTATCGGGCGGCTGAACGCGGTCTGATATGTTCTGGAGGCGAGCAAGGACGGCACTCTTCGCTTCTGGAATTCCGCCCGGATAGTCAGGATTGAGTTCGATAATGGCGCGGCCGGCGGGTTCCTCCGGACGGGCTGCTGCTGCTTTTTTGGTGGAGCCTCGCGTCGCGCGACTGACGGGCCGCGGCGGCTTCAACTCGCGCGCGAAGTCGGGCACCACCAGATAACGCGCAAACTGCTTACGCAATTCTTCGCGGTCATTGTCTTTGTCTGCCACGACGTTTCCTTCTTCCAATTATGTATAGCCATCTTGTGAGTGCGTTGGCAGGAGGGCAAGATTTTAGAGGAATCGAAGTTTTACTGGATCAAAGCAGCGCCATGACCAAAGGGATACCTGGTGCGATACCTAGTGCCCTTGCTAGCATCGTTACATCGATTATCGGACCAGTTTCTAGATGGGAGTGGGTGTCCTCCCAGGCGACGACGGAATTCCGGAATGGGGGCCGGGGACTGATCGAGGAGAAGGCGATCGCGATGTGCCCGAAGTATCGCATTAGTATCCAGTTAGGCTGTGGCTGGTGGATGGTCAGGCAGACCGCGCCTCGCTGATGAGGCCTGCAYAGGCGCACTATGACGTGCAAGTTGTCCGCCATCGTAGCGGCGTCGGTCTCCGCACCTACAGATTCACATATACGGMCGATCGGATGCGCAAAGTCACGCTGCGGCTTGGGAAAAAGTGGCGTAGCTCGTTTGATCACGCGGTGGCCTCGTCATGTCTTGCGTCAGAAAACGGCCCGTCTTGACGAATTTCGGTTCTACTAAGGGAATTTGCCTGCTCGCTATGACGCGCCCTTGCACCGTAATGGCAGCGCGAGCGCGGTCTTGCTCGCATGGTGCAGATTGATCCCGTTCGCGAGATCCTCCTGCAATCCAATGAAAAGGTCGAAGGCCCGCCGCGCCGCATTGCCCGGCATGAGGCCATCCAGCGTCTTACATTTGAATGAGATTTCGGCGATCTCCTGTTCCTGTTCCGCATCACCGAATTGCCAGAGCGTCAGTGCGAATTTGCCAGTGATATTGTCACCTAGCCTGACCTTCGCCCCTTTGAAGACGAACTCGCGAATGAGGGGACCGTCGTAAAGTACATGGGATGGAGAGAACCGGGCTCCCGCGCGCTGCAATTGATCCTCGAGAGTTGGGAAAAGCACGAAGATGTCCGCGAGCGTGCAGGGTCTCCGCCCCGCAGGGCAGGCTTGGCTCGTCGAGAGGGAGAACCGGCTTCGCATCGAGCGGGGGCGGGAGACAGCGATGCTTCCGTTCTGATGATGGGGATCGGAGATTTCGAGTGGCGCTATATCCTCTTCAAGCTTTGTTTGCGCGCCTCCCTCCGATCCGGACAAATCCGTCGAAGCCACGACAAACATGTCTGGCATGCGTAGCTTCAGAGTGATCTCGCCAATTGAAGCTGCACGTGCGTCCGAATGGGCCGAGACACGCTCTCGCAAAGCGTAGTCCTTGTTGGTCAGCACGCAGCCTTGCGTATCGCGGAACCTAATGAGCCGCTCCTCAACGGTCAGAAACGTTTGTTCATGCCTCGGCTTATTGCCATCGCGGGGGTCAAGTCGCCTGACGATGATCGGTCGTAACTGACGTTCCCAGAATGMTCCCACCGCTTCAAGCGAGGGTTGTGGCGCTGATCGCGGCTCAAGTAGAAGCTTGTACTCACGCGCTTTGAGTTCGTGCTGCATGCTCAATTGTCCCCCAACCTTTGACAACCGGCTTGAGTGCCGAACACACGCCCGCTTTGTTGAACCAGGGATAATTCACTTACGAATATTCCACGGGAAAATAGCTTCTCCTGTCAGTAAACCTAGCTCGCGCCCACGCGCTACGCGACCTTTGTTCAAGCCGCTCTGAGTATCAACTCACCGCAAGATCTCGTCGCCTGGCATCACTGCCGTGACAAACCGATAGGAGTGATTGCTGCCATATCGCGGATCGCTTTTAATAAGGGACATGAACTTGCGATGTCCGTCTCTAGTGCGACCGACGAGGCAACCGGCGCTTGTTCGTCCGAGATCATCCTTCGGCGCGTCGTAACCCCAATGCTGATTAATCCCGAATAGGCCCTGGTCGAGCTGATCGCCTGTCCGCTTAAAATCCTTGTTCAGGTCTCGGTATACGCTGACTGGCTCGACTTGGACGAGCGCTTCATGCGCCGATGCGGGGGAGGGCTGATGAATTCCCACAGCCCATGCCTTGTACTGATTGAAGGCGATACGAGCAGCGCCCTTCGGGTTCATGGGACTCATTGTCCAAATTTTGCCAGGCTCGCTCGTACCGTCCCAAATCGAGTTCTCGACATCGAGCCGTCCATCATCGCCAACCGAGAATACGATACGAAGGTCGTTGAATTTGTTTGGAGCGTCGTCGTTCAGCGTGCCCTCACGGTCGACGCCTTCCAGGTAGATGATGTTCTTGCAATCAGGGTGCCGGCAAATGAAGTAACGCTTTGCCTTCATGTAATCGATGACTTTGTCGAACCATGTGCCGAGCGACACGATTTCCGGTAAGAGGGTCACCGGCGACACTAACCTCTGCGCGATGGACCTGGTGAAGCCGTCTCGTAGTGAAAGTCCGTTTCGGTCGCAGAACTCACTAAGCGCCMAAGCGGAGACGGGACCAAATTTTCCGTCGGCCGGCGGGTCGAGATAGCCCAACTCAGTCAAGCGCCATTGGATTGCTTTGGCCAGCGCAACGTTGGAACTCAGGTTCGTCACGAGAATTGGYGGCCCGTCGAACAGTGCCAGCGCTTTGGTCCCCTCGCCACCCGACGACGGATCACCCGCTGGGCTCTTACGGAATCTGGAGGGTTGGATATTTTGGTCTATGTAGCCGTTCAGCCAATTCCGGTACGCTTGGGTCGTGTCGCCGTTCGCCGCATCCACGAAACGTTGTGCCCTGCTGGGGCCGACTTGCGTGACAAGATCACTGAAGCTGTAGACGTTGGAGCCCTTCAGGAATGCCTGCGCCCCTGCTAGCCCCTCGTGATGGGCGAGATAGATGAAGCGGGCTTTCTCGTCGTCTCCGATGTCAGCGTCTACAAGGCTCGCTTTGATCAGGGCGTTCAGATTGAACAACCCATACTCCGCAGCCGCCACAATGGAGAGCCCCGGATCGAAGCGGAGGGCCAGAAGATCATCGTCGCGTCCAGCCACTATGGTGTTAGCAGCGGTAACGTACCMCTTTCCTTTCCCTCGCTTGTTCAGCAGCGTCTGGGCTTTCTTTGCCTCCCCAAGCCAAGTTGCGGCCAGGAACTGAGTCAGCCCCGCCGCGCTGCTTGAGTCGGCCTTTGAGTTCTTGTCCCATAGCCCATTTGATAACGTCGCCGCCTCCGCGCTGATCAAAGCCGCGATCGCAGCGGCATCGATCCCAGTCCGCATGTGTGCATCGAGTATGTGGGCTCGATAGAGTTCGTTGGGTCCGAGATCGAGCGCGCTCCCTTCTTCCTGCTCTCCTTTCTCATCGGAAGGAGGGGGATCGTGAGCGTCATCCGAGTTGATCCAACCAATAGCGACGCTGCCGTCCGCAAGCTTGATATCGACCTTGAGCCAAGGGGGCAGCTTCAATCGTACGCCGACGATGTCACCGACGACGGTTCGCGCTTCGCCTTCAGGCTCATCGAAAAGCTCAAGTGGCTTAGCCTTGATCTCTCTGATCGCGTCAAAATGGGTCCAGCCAAGGTAGGTTTTTCCGTCCCTGGCAATCGATCCCTTTATCCAGGGCTTAAGCTCCCGCACGCCGGAAATTCTGTCGTTGATCTCAAGCCAAAGTACTTCTGGAGAAGCGTCATCAGGATCGGGCCGGAGCGACGTCTTCGTGACTACGATATAATCCACCATGATTGCCTCGCAGTTTCTCTTACCAGTTCTTTTCGGGCCGAGATGCAAGCCATGTCCGGATACCTAGACCAGAGCCGCCCGTAGCGGCGGTGCTGAAATCTGCATCTAGGCTTACCCAGGGCGCCTTCTCCAATGCCCATGGCCTGTCGGCTTCTTGATTTAATCGTCGAGGGACTCCCCGGCTCCAGATGACGCCAACACGCCGAAGGAAGCGAGAATTGCCATAGATGTCATCGAAACACTCCGGGGAGTGAAGGGGCAGAAAATCCGGCACTTCAGACAATGCAGAAAGCGGAACCACAAACTGACAAAATCAAAAGACTGCCAGCCGGAAAGCCTGCGATAAAGAATGCGGAGACTAAGGCAGAAAGCGAATTCGGAGATTAAGCTGAATATTTATAGAAACGTCAAGCTAGGCCATCTGTTGGGAATGAATACGGCATATGGCCAGAGTGTTCGCGGTATCCCTTGCGGAAGCAGATTGCCGGCGAAGGCAGATGCCCACTAAACGGCCTCCGGCAAAGCCGGGTGGTTCACCCGCCGGGACCCGCACGGTGCCCTTCAGAGGACGGTGCCGGCATCACGCCGGCTCCGCGCGCTGTCATTTATTTTGGCAGGTTGATGCCAGGTCCCGGAGTGAACTCACATCAATCGCGATGATTTCGCCGGTGTTATTCTCTGGGCCGTGCGTTCCCCTCGCAAGCACCAGGTCCCCGGCCAGCGCCAGTTGGCTCCCGAAACTGTCCCATCCCTTTTTCTGCTCCTGGACGAGAGTGACCGCTCGAACGCCTGACGGCTGCCCGACGTCGAACACGTGCAGCGCACCCATTTTCTCGTCGGTCCAATCCTTGGTGCTGCTCCAACGTGGATCGCCTACGACGACAAGCCCGCCAGCGACGAGGACCTTCGGCACGGCATAATCAGAACGTTCGCGAGCCCAAGGCTCGTAGGTGGCGGTAGTCCTGATGATCTGGTGAACCTTCCATTGCAAATCCTGATGATGCAGCTCGACGCTGATCTGGCCGGAGCTTTTCTTCAGAACCGCCATTTTCCCATCCCTGATATCGAGATCGAGGACGACATCGTCAGCGCGCAACTTGACGCCCCCATCCGGCAGCCAGCGATCGCCGTCGCGCTTGAATATATCGATGCCGCTGCCAATTCCTGTTCCCAAATCATGACCATAGATCGCGAGGTATGGATCATTGAAACTGAGAACACGACCGCCGATGTATCTTCCGGCCAGCTCGCTGAGGCTGATTTCCTTCTTTACTTCTGCGTCGTTGCCGAGGAACAGCAACTTCGCCATGTCACCCCGCCTTGGAGGCACATAGGCGAGCCAGCCCTGCTGAAACCTGATGGCGGCGTTCCGATCGAAGGTGCCGCTCAGCTTGACTTGCTGGCGCTCGTCAGGGCGCCACAGATTGATTGCGGAGATGTACCCCGCGCTTATG
>NZ_JBFTLD010000190.1:0-12874 GCF_056396265.1 Allobosea sp. 05T422_2
GATGATGGCGAGCCTGAGCTTGCCGTCTTCTGAGACCAGAATCGGCGTATCGGCGCGGGTGGTCTTGTCGATGAAGGCTTCCTCTTCGCCGCTCGACAGCACGCGCTCGATCGAGATGTCGAGGGCCTGCGAGAGCCGCCAGATCGTCGCCAGTGTCGGGTTGGTTTCGTTGCGCTCGATCTGGCTGATGATCGACTTGGCAACGCCCGACTGCTCCGCGAGCTCGGAAAGCGAGAGATTATAGGCCTTGCGCAGGCGCTGGATCGTCTTGCCGAGCTGGCCCGAGATGACCTGGGCTCCGGATTCGAGCTCGCGCCCGCCACGTTCCTTGGTCTCGATACCCATCCTGATACCTGTCACACGAATGCTGATCGTTTGCGGAAGCGAACAAACGTTTGTCTAACCGGACAATGCCTGTTCCAGTTGGAAGGAGCAAGCTGGAGAGGGGCGGGCGACGGCCGAGGGCGGCTTCGTCGGGGCGCCTTTCACACAATTCTGCCCGTGTTCTCAGGTCGCCCGCGTCGGGCCGACCTCGCGCGTCTCCCGCTTGAGCAGACCGAGCTGCTTCTCGCGCAGGATCACATAGATGCCGGATGCGATGACGATGGCTGCGCCGATGAGCACGGCTGAAGCCGGCCAGTCGCCGAAGACGAACCAGCCGATCGTAACGGCCCAGAGCATCGTCGAGTATTCGAACGGCGCGATCAGCGAAGCGTCGCCGTAGCGATAGGCCTGGACCAGGAAAATCTGGCCGAGCCCGCCAAGAATGCCGATCGCGACCATGAGTGCGGCGTCCTGAAGATCGGGCATGCGCCAGCCGAGCAGGATGGTGAAGAGGCCGAGCGTCGTCGTCATCAGCGTGAAATAGAAGACGATCGCGCCGGTGCGCTCCGTCATGGTCAATTGCCGCACCTCGATCGAGGCAAAAGCCGAGCAGCAGGCGCCGGCAAGGCCGAAGGCCGCGCCGATTGCCGGTGCATTGCTGCCAGCGATCTGGAAACTGCCCAGATGCGGGGACAGCATGATCAGGACGCCGATGAAGCCGATCGTCACCGCGCTCCAGCGATAGATGCGGACACGCTCCTTCAGCACCAGAGCTGCAAGCACGACGACTGCGAGCGGCGCGGCATAGCCGAGCGCGACCGCGTCCGGGAGCGGCAGAAAGCTCAAGGCTACGAAGCCGCAGAACATGCCGGTCGAACCGATCACCCCCCGCTTGAAATGGCCGCGCAGATTCTTGGTCTTCAGGGCAGCAGGAATTTCGCCGCGCCAGCCGAGCCAGAGCAGCAGCGGGATCAGCGCGAAGAAGGACCGGACGAAGACGAGTTCCCCTGTCGGATAACGGGCCGCGATCGCCTTGATGCCAGCCGACATCAGGGTGAAGGACAAAGCCGAGATCAGCTTGAGCGTGATGCCGAGGAGAGGAGACAACGGTGCTGCGCGTACGTGTCGGGGGAGAGAGTCTTATAAAAGACTTGTCCCTCTAGATCACGTTCGCGCGTCCGGTCCAAGCGCAATGCTTGCAACCCTGATGCCCGCGGCGGCGCATGCGTGCCGGGGAAGCGTGCTGGATGCGGGTCTTGCGCGGCAGGAACTGGGAGAGAATTCCTGCCCCGGACAGCAAGGCTCACCGGGGCAGATGCTGGCCTTGCCGCGTCTCAGAACGTTCCCTTGAAGACGCCGCCGTCGATCAGCAGGTTCTGGCCGGTGATGTAGCCGGCATGGGCGCTTGCCAGGAAGGCGCAGGCCTTGCCGAACTCCTCGGCGCTGCCGAAGCGCCTCGCCGGGATTTCGGCCATGCGGCCCTTCGTCATTTCTTCGGGCGTGATCCCCTTGATMGCCGCCATCTTGGTGGTCGAGCCCTTCAGCCGATCGGTATCGAACATGCCGGGCAGGATGTTGTTGATGGTGACGTTGGCATATGCGACCTCGCGGGCGACGCCGGAGAAGAAGGCGGTCAGACCGGCGCGTGCGCCCGACGAGACATCGAGCCCGGTCAAGGGGGTCAGCACGCTCATCGAGGTGATGTTGACGATGCGGCCGAAGCCGCGCGCGATCATGCCGTCGACGACACGCTGCATCAGTTCGACCGGCGTCGCCATGTTCTGGATGACGCCTTCGAGTAGCGCTTCGCGCGAGACTTCGCGGAACGGCTTCGGCGGTGGGCCGCCATTGTTGTTGACCAGGATGTCCGGCTCCGGCGCGGCGGCGAGCAGCGCGTCCTGACCTGCGCGGGTCGAGACGTCGGCAACGACCGCGATCACGGTTGCACCATACTTGGCCCGGATCTGGCTTGCCGTGGCCTCCAGCGTGGTCGCGTCGCGGCCGTTGATGACCACGGTGCATCCGGCCTCTGCGAGGGCCTCGGCGCAGCCGCGGCCAAGCCCCTTGCTCGAGGCGCAAATGATGGCCGTACGGCCGGCAATACCCAAATCCATCGCGTTTCTCCCGAGCTTTCGCTGATGTTCAGCTGAGCAGAACCACGGATTGAGTTCTGCGTCATCAAAGCGCAATGCAAATCAGACACACGCCGCAAGCAATGCAACAAGATGGGCTGGCGGCATGAGCGACGAGGACGAGGCGAAGCAGGTTCGCAGCATCTTCATCTCCGACCTGCATCTGGGAACGCGAGGAGCACAGGCCGATCTCGTGCTCGAATTCCTGCGGGCCTATGATGCTCCGCAGATTTATCTCGTGGGTGACATCATCGACGGCTGGCGGCTGAAGAGCGGCTGGTACTTCCCGCAGGCGCATAACGACGTCGTGCAGAAGCTCTTGCGCAAGGTGCGCAAGGGTTCGCGGCTGATCTACATCACCGGCAACCACGACGATTTCCTCCGCGACTTCACTGGAAGCGAGTTCGGCGGAATCCACATCGCCGACCATGCGCTGCATGAAACCGCTGACGGCAAGCGCCTGCTGGTGATCCATGGCGATCTGTTCGATCTGGTCGTGCGCAACGCAAAATGGCTCGCCCTGCTGGGCGACTGGGCCTACACGGTTGCGCTTGCGTCCAATACGGTCGTCAACAAGGTCCGTCGCCTCTTCCATCTGCCGCACTGGTCGCTCTCGGCCTGGGCCAAGCAGAAGGTGAAGAATGCGGTCAATTATATCGGCGAGTTCGAGACCTGCCTTGCCGCCGAGGCCCGCCGCCATGGTGCAGACGGCGTCGTCTGCGGCCATATCCATCACGCCGCACATCGCAAGATCGACGGGCTCACCTACATCAACACGGGCGACTGGGTCGAAAGCTGCACGGCTGTGGTCGAGCATCATGACGGCCGCTTCGAGGTCATTCGTTGGCCGCAATACCGGCTCAAGAGCGAGCCCGTGCGGCCGATCCCGCTGCCGGCTCTGGTCAGCGAGGCCGCCTGATGCGCGTCCTCATCGCGACGGACGCCTGGCGCCCCCAGATCAATGGGGTCGTCCGGTCGCTGGAGCAGATGGTCGAGGCAGGACCGTCATTCGGTGTGACGCCGCATATGCTGACGCCCGACGGATTTCGGCAGATCGGCTTGCCATCCTATCCCGATATCCGCATCGCGCTGGCAACGCAGGGCGCCATCGCCCGGCGCATCACCGATTTTGGGCCGGACCACATCCATATCGCGACGGAAGGGCCGATCGGCTGGCTGACCCGCGCCGTCTGCCTCGCGCAGAAGCGGACGTTCACGACGAGCTACCACACAAGGTTCCCGCAATATGTCGCGGCCCGCTGGCCCATCCCGGAACGCTGGAGCTACCAGTTCCTGCGCCGGTTCCATGGGGCGGCTGCCGGGGTCATGGTCTCGACCGCGACAGTCGAGGCCGAACTGAAGGAGAACGGGTTCGAGCGCATTCTGCGCTGGGGGCGAGGCGTCGATCTCCAGCAGTTCCATCCGCGCCAGGCAAGCGTGCTCGACCTGCCGCGTCCCATCTTCCTCAGCGTCGGGCGCGTCGCGGTCGAAAAGAACCTGGATGCCTTCCTGTCGCTGCGCCTGCCCGGCAGCAAGGTCGTCGTCGGCGATGGCCCGGCGCGCGCGGATCTGCAGCGGGCCTTCCCGGATGTGACATTCCTGGGCACGCGCGAGGGCGACGACCTGGCCGCGATCTATGCGTCGTCGGATGTCTTCGTCTTTCCGAGTCTGACCGACACCTTTGGTATCGTGCTGCTCGAAGCCGCGGCAAGCGGGCTGCCCGTTGCCGCCTTTCCGGTGCAGGGGCCGAGCGATGTCTTTGCCGGCAGTGGTGCCGCCGTGCTGGACGAGGATCTGCGGCGCGCAGCGCTAGCGGCCTTGCGCATCCCGCGCGAAGCTTGCCTGGGACTTGCCGCAGGCCATAGCTGGCAGAGCAGTGCCGAGCAGTTCTACGGGCATATCCAGCGGATTTCCCGGCGCGCTCCGGTMCAGAGCATTACAACCTTCGCGAACGCCCGTGCCGGGGAAGCGCAGGCGCAGGAGCGGCAGCGGGCTTGAGTTCGCGCCGAAACACATCCCTTCTTTCGTGCACGGAGGCGATGACGAGGCCCATTGGCACGCCAAGGCCGACAAGTGCTGCCTCCGACAATTGCAGACTGGCCTCGATGGTCTCCGGCACTGCGTCGTTGACGCCGAGTTCATAGAGATGCCGGGCATGGGCGGCGTCGCGGGCGCGCGCCACGATGACGAGATCGGGGCGCAGAGCCCTTGCCGCCTTGACGATCTCATCGACCGCACGGTGGTTGTGGATCGTGACGATCAGGGCGCTTGCGTCGACCACGCCGCAGAGTTTCAGGAAGTCGGGCTTGGTCGCGTCGCCGAAGAAGGCGGGTCGGCCAGCGCGCCGTTGGCCGGCGATCAGGATCGGGTCGGAGTCGAGCGCGATATAGGGCTTCTTGTGCTCTTCCAGCATCGAACCGACGAGCCTGCCAACCCGGCCGCAGCCGATGACGATCGCACGCCCCGCATGATCGTCGGGCGGCAGGATCGTAGCCTCCTCAGGCAGTATCACCGGCGGCGCGAAACGCGCCGCCATATGGCGTGCTACACGAGCCAATAATGGCAGCGCCACCATGGTGAGGGACACCGCGGCAAGCACGAGGCTTGCCGCGTGCTGGTCAACAAGCTTCGCGCCGACAGCCGCATTGAGCAGCACGAAGGCGAATTCGCCGCCCGGAGCGACCATGATCGCGGTCTCGAGCGCTGTCGGGACGGAGAGAGCCAGCAGCCGGGCCAGGCCCAGCACAACCAGCACTTTGGTCAGGAGAAGGCCGGCCGCGATGCCGAGGATGATTGCGGGCTGGGCTGCAAGCTGCGCGGGATCGACACTCATGCCCACGATCAGGAAGAAGACGCCGATCAGCAGGGATTTGAACGGCTCGATCGTGACTTCGATGGCGCGCCGATACTCGGTTTCGGCCAGGAGCAGGCCGGCGATGAAGGCGCCGAGGCCCATGGAGAGGCCAGCTGTTGCCGCCACAAGTCCCGTGCCGAGTGCCACCAGCAGAGTTGCGGCAAGGAAGCTCTCGGAGCTGTCCGTCGAGGCGACAAGGCGAAAGAGCGGACGAAGCGCCAGCCGCCCGACCACCACAATGCCGGCAATCGCTGCGAAGGCGTGCACGAGCGCCTGCGCAAGGCCGGCGATCAGCGAGCCGCCATTCTGCGCACCGAGGACGGCGATGAGGAAGAGCAAGGGCACGACCGCGATATCCTGGCAAAGCAGGATCGCAAAGCTGGTGCGCCCGGCCGARGTCATCATGCGGCGCTTGGCCGAGAGCAGTTCGACGACCATGGCGGTCGAGGACAGGGCGAGGCCGAAGCCGATGATCAAGGCCGCCGCAGCGGGCTGCTTCAGCAGGAAGGCGCCGCCGCCGATGATTGCGGCAGACAGCGCGACCTGCCCGAGCCCGAGGCCGAAGACCAGCCTGCGCATGGTCATCAGGCGCTCGAAGGAGAGCTCGAGCCCGATGACGAAGAGCAGGAAGGCAACGCCGATTTCGGCGGGGCCGGTCAATGTGCTCGAGTCGGACACGGTGATCGTGCGCAGCAGCGGCACCGAAGAGACGAGGCCGCCCAATCCGAAGGGGCCGAGCAGCGCGCCGCAGGCCATGAAGGCGACAATCGAATTGACGCGGAAGCGCTTGGCAAATGGCACGATTACGCCGGCCGTGGCGAGGACGACGATGGCGTCTTTATAGGCCGAGGGGTCGATCGTGGCTGCCAAGCTATCCTCGCGTTGCCGATTCAGGGGGCGAATCATGTTTGCGGTCCAAGAGCTTGCGATACAAGCGCTTGTGCGGACCCCAGCAAAAAACTTGCCGTTGGCGGAGACGGCCCGTAGCTTCCGCCCGCATTGTTCGAAGG
Source organism: Allobosea sp. 05T422_2 (assembly GCF_056396265.1). NCBI lineage: Bacteria > Pseudomonadati > Pseudomonadota > Alphaproteobacteria > Hyphomicrobiales > Alloboseaceae > Allobosea > Allobosea sp. 05T422_2. The sequence continues at coordinate 6,321 of NZ_JBFTLD010000190.1, forward strand.
GGTTTCCATGCGTTTTGCCGGCACCGATTCCTATGTCGCGACCGAGGATCTCACCGTCGCTGTCAACGCGGCGATCCGGCTGGAGCGGCCTCTGCTGGTCAAGGGAGAGCCGGGCACCGGCAAGACCGTGCTGGCGGAGGAGATCGCATCGGCCCTGAAGGCGCCGCTGATCACCTGGCACATCAAATCGACGACCAAGGCCCAGCAGGGTCTCTACGAGTATGACGCGGTCAGCCGTCTGCGCGACAGCCAGCTCGGCGACCCGCGGGTGTCCGATATCTCCAACTACATCAAGCGCGGCAAGCTCTGGGAAGCCTTCGCCTCGGGCGAACGACCCGTGCTGCTGATCGACGAGATCGACAAGGCCGATATCGAGTTCCCCAACGACCTGCTGCTCGAGCTCGATCGCATGGAGTTCCATGTCTACGAGACGGGCCAGACGGTTCGGGCCGCGCAGCGCCCGGTGATGATCATCACCTCCAACAACGAGAAGGAACTGCCGGACGCCTTCCTACGCCGCTGCTTCTTCCACTACATCCGCTTCCCCGATACGAAGACGATGCAGGCGATCGTCGAAGTGCATTTCCCCGGCRTCAAGAAGCGGCTGATGGAGGAGGCGCTGCGCCTTTTCTTCGAGGTGCGCGAAGTTCCGGGAATCAAGAAGAAGCCCTCGACCTCGGAGCTGCTCGACTGGCTGAAGCTGCTGGTCGCCGAGGATATCGGCCCCGAGGTCCTGCGTGAGCGCGACCCGCGCAAGCTGATCCCGCCCCTGCACGGAGCGCTGCTCAAGAACGAGCAGGATGTCAGCCTGTTCGAGAAGCTCGCCTTCATGGTGAGGCGGGAGAGCCGCTGAGCGGCTGACCGCTCAGGGATTGCAAGGCGGGATCGCCACCGCGAGATCGATCTTGGCATCGACCTCGCGCACGGCTTCGCGCAGATCGAAATCGCGCGCCACGACGACGTAGTCCTGCGTTTCCGACGTCTTCAGATAGCTCGTCATCAGGATTGGCTTGTCGCCGAGCTCTCCCGTACGGCAGGCCTTGTCCGCGTTTAGCGCCAGGGAACCGCGATTGCCGCTGTTGCCGACCCCGACAAGCAGTTCCTCGCGGAACACCGAGAGCTTGGTTGCATCCGCGGGGCTAAGCCGGAACACGGCCAGACGCCGTCCCGGCGAAGTCATGACCGGCAATGCGGCGAGCTCGGTGGCGTCGCGCACTTCTTCCAGCACCACTTTGCGCTCATGGCGCCCGCCGCCCTTGGGGGAGACCACKATCGTCATGGTGACGCCGCCCGGCAGGGGGCGGATGTCGGACGGCAGGCTGATGGCGGCACGCAGATCGGCCAAAGTCGTGCTGCGCATGTCGATGCGCGACAATTTCGGCAGGGAACTCAGCGGGACATGGCCGCACGCGCCGGCAAGGGCGGCTGCGATCATGGAAGCGAACAGGGAAGGGCGCATGGTGAGGCTCGTCAATTTCAAATGGGAATATGGCCTGGACATTCAAAAATTCATCTATTAGTTTAATTTTGTCAATCGAGGGCAGAATGAAATGAGCGCGGAAAACACTCTGGGGTCGAGCGATGCGCCGCTGGCCAGGCTGAAGCGCGTCAGCATGGCAGCACGGCTCGCCAGCTATGCCGCAGCATTGCTCATGGGATTTGGCGTGGTCTGGTTGTGGAGCGACCCTGAAAGCCTCGCCAATCATGCGCGTGGCACCATTGGCGTAACTGTCGCGCCGCTGACGACGGCGATGCGCAGCTACTGGCTCGCCCTGTCTGTCGCCACCGTTCCGGCTGGCTTGTTTATCTACGCGATGCTGCGTCTCGCAAACCTGTTTGGGCGCTTCGGAAAGGGACGGGTCCTTGAAGTCGTCAATGCCGTCGAGCTCAGCCGGATCGGCTGGCTGCTCATTCTGTTTGGTGCGGCGACCCCGATTGCGCGCGCCCTGCAGAGCGTGGCGCTGACCTATGACAATCCGGCCGGCCGCAGGCAGCTTGCGATCACGCTCGATCCCGGCATGTTCGGCGCGCTGGCTGCAGGTGCTGTCCTTGTCGCCTTCGGGCTGGTGCTGCGCGAGGCGATGCGCCTCTCTGACGAGAATCAGAGTTTCGTGTAGGACAGGGCGATGCCGATCATCGTCGAACTCGATGTCATGCTGGCGCGTCGAAAGATGCGCTCGAAGGAACTTGCCCAGCGCATCGGCCTGACCGAGCAGCAGGTGTCTCAGCTCAAGTCCGGGAAGGTCCGTGGCATGCGTTTCGATACGCTTTCGCGCATCTGCGACACGCTCCAATGCCAGCCCGGCGACCTGCTGCGCTACGAGCCGGGCGAAGAGGAGGAGGGTGGGGGCGCAGAGGCTTGAGAGTCGTGCGCGGCCTCTCGCAAAACCCGAAGCAGATGGTTAGGTTCTGATTATGCTGCGCCTTCTGCTTCTCCGCCACGCCAAGTCGAGCTGGTCCACCGGTCTCACCGATCGGGAGCGACCACTAGCGGTCAGGGGCCGCGAAGCAGCCCCTGTCATGGGGCGCTATCTGGCAGAGGAGATGCTGCTGCCCGATCTCGTGCTGGTCTCGCCAGCACGACGGACAACCGAAACCTGGGAGCTGGTCGGGCCGATGCTGCCGGAGCGCCCCGGGAGCCATCTCGAACCACGCATCTACGAGGCCAAGCCCGAGCGATTGCTGCAGGTCGTCCATGACACGGAAGCCAATGTCCGCACGCTCCTGATGATCGGGCATAATCCCGGCTTTGAGGAATTGGCCGCAAAGTTGACCGGCCATGGCGACCGTTATGCGGCGGCGCGAATGGCACAGAAATACCCGACCTGCGGGCTTGCCGTGCTTGATTTCGCCGTCGAAGACTGGCGCGATGTCGCACCGCGCGGCGGGCGGCTCGATCGTTTCGTGACGCCCGCCTCGCTGGGCGAAGGGCCGGACGAATGAGCGGACCTGCTCCGTTCCTCGCCACATGAGCTCCCCCTCCTATCTCGACGAGGCGCGCAATGCCGCGCTGGCCTTCGGTGACAGCCTGCTTGGACTTGCCCGGCCGCGCCTGCGCCTGGGTGTCACCGGGCTGTCGCGCTCGGGCAAGACTGTCTTCACCACGGCGCTGATCCAGAATCTCATCGAGGGCGCCAGGCTGCCGGTGCTCAAGGCGGCGGCAGATGGACGGATCACGCGCGTACGGCTGGTGCCCCAGCCGGATCCCGATATACCGCGTTTTCCCTATGAGGCTCACCGCKCCGCCCTGTCAGGTCCCGACCGGCGCTGGCCCGAGTCGACCCGACGCATTGCGGAGCTGCGGGTCGAGATCGACTACGAGCGAGCGGCCGGCTGGTTCAAGGGGCCGGCGACGCTGACACTGGATATCGTCGACTATCCCGGCGAATGGCTGCTCGATCTCGCGCTGATCGGCGTCGACTACAAGACGTGGTCGCGGCAGGCGATCGTGGATGCGCGCAAGCCTCACCGGATCGGTTCGGCCAAGCCCTGGCTCGATGGCCTCGCTGTCCGCGATCCGTCGGGGCCTCCTGATGAACTGGCCGCGGAACTCGCGAGCGATCTGTTTAAGGCCTATCTTGCGAGGCTGCGCGCCGATCCGGAGGCTGTCGCCGTGACCCCGCCCGGGCGATTCCTGATGCCCGGTGACCTCGAAGGTTCACCGGCGCTGACCTTCGCGCCGCTCGACGTCGCTCCCGATACCGAGGTCGCGCCAGGCACGCTGGCGGGGCTGATGGCGGATCGCTACGAGGCCTATAAGCGCGTCGTGGTGACGCCGTTCTTCCGTGATCATTTCGCCCGCCTGGACCGGCAGATCGTGCTGGTCGATACATTGGCGGCGCTCGATGCCGGTCCACCGGCGCTCGCCGATCTTGAAACGGCGTTGGGCCAGGCCCTCACGGCATTTTCCGTCGGTCGCAACTCCTGGCTGACGAGCCTGTTCGCGCCACGCATCGAGCGCGTCCTCTTCGCTGCGACGAAAGCCGACCATATCCACCACACCAGCCATGACCGGCTGGCAGCAGTGATGTCTCATCTCGTGGCGCGGGCGGCCGCACGGGCGCAAGGCGCCGGCGCCAAGGTCGAGGCGATGGCGCTGGCTGCGGTGCGGGCGACGAGGGAGGTCAGGATCAAGCAGGGAGGCGAGGATCTGCCGGCGATTGCGGGCGTTCCGGAGGCGGGCGAAAGGGTCGGCGACGAGGTATTCGACGGCATCGCCGAAGCGGCGATCTTCCCGGGTGAACTGCCCGAGCGTCCCGAGGCGATCTTCGATCCGAAGGCGCAGTCCTGGCAGGTGAGGGCGCCACGCTTCAGGCCGCCGCTGGTGCTGCCGGATGCAGGAGGGCGGAGCCAGCCTCCGCCGCAGATTCGCCTCGACCGTGCGCTCGAATTCCTGATCGGTGACAAGCTGGCGTGACGGAGGGAGGCAGATACATGAACAAGGCTCCCCGCGCCGTTCGTCTCGATGCCACCGTGCCGGGCGAGGACGCTCCACGCATGACGAAGGGCGTCGCGGTCCTGCCCGAAAGCGAACCGCTCGACCCGGTCGAGCCGGCCGTCGTCCCGGTGGCGAGCCGAAAGGGCTTCAGCTGGGGCAGCGTGTTCGTTGCGGGTCTGTCCGCCTTCCTGACACTCTCGATCGGCGTCTGGGCCGAGCGGACCATCTCCTCGCTGATGAATGAGAGCCCAGTGCTGGGTTATGCGGCATTGGCCTCGGCGGCGCTCGCCGTGCTCGCCCTTCTGGTGATTCTGGGCAAGGTTCTGCGCGACATCCTGCGCGAGCGGCGCGTCGAGTCGTTGCGGCTGCGTGCCACGGCGGTGCTTGCCGGTGGCAGTCTCGACGAAGCCAAGGCGATCACCGGCGAACTTCAGCGCCTCTATGCGACGCGACCGGAGACTGCAAAGAGCCGGGCAGAGCTGGCGGACAGCCTGCCCCAGCTCTTTGCGCCGCATGACGTTCTGACCGTCGCAGAGCGGAGCCTGATGACGCCGCTCGACGCCGCGGCGCAGGCGCAGATCGCGCTGGCCGCGCGCCGGGTCTCGCTGGTCACGGCCGTCAGCCCGCGGGCCCTGATCGATATCGTCTTCGTGCTTGTGGCTTGCGCGAGATTGCTGCGGGCGATCGCCGGCATCTATGCCGGCCGCCCCGGGACGCTGGGCCTGCTGCGTCTGGCGCGGCAGGTGCTCGGCCACCTGGTCGTGACAGGCGGCATCGCGGCCGGTGACGCGCTGGTCCAGCAGGTCGTCGGGCAGGGGCTCGCCGCTCGGCTTTCGGCCAAGCTCGGGGAGGGCGTGCTCAATGGCCTGCTGACGGCGCGCGTCGGGCTCGCTGCGCTTGCCGTTTGCCGGCCTCTGCCATTCATCGAAGCCAAGCCACCCACCCTGTCGGATGTGGCAAGCGACCTTCCGTCCTGGCGCGGCACGGCTTCCAGCTGACCTTCGGGCTCGGCAAGATCTTGGGGCTCGGCAAAATTTGCCGGCCGGCACGGAAACTGCCGGGCGGAATTCGCCGCGATACGGTTTCGAAACTATCCAAGTGATTGAAAAATAGAATTCTCCTGCATGGCACGGGCCCTGCAGTGGCTGCCTCGACGTATTGGGCGCCCATCCGGGTGCCAGGGTTGAGGCGAGGGTATCATGGGTGTCTTCAGCGCGCTGACGACGGCAGTTTCGGGCATGCAGGCGCAGTCCTATGCGCTCGAGAATATCTCAGGCAACATCGCGAATTCGAGGACGGCCGGCTTCAAGCGTGTCGATACGACGTTCTCGGATCTGGTCCCGGATTCGGCTCTCAATCGCCAGATCGCTGGTTCTGTCGCGTCCTATAGCCGCGCGACCAACACGATCCAGGGCGATCTCCAGGCCACGCGCATCGACACCAATGTCGCGATCAACGGCGATGGCTTCTTCGTCGTCGACCAGCGCCAGAGCGGCCTCGGCGCCAATACCCAGTTCACCAACAGCAATCTCTATACCCGCCGCGGCGATTTCGATTTCGATGCCAATGGCTATCTGGTGAATGGCGCGGGCTACTATCTGAAAGGGCTGAAGATCGACGCCGTCACGGGCCAGTTGGTCGGCACCCAGCCAGAAGTGCTGCGCATCACCAAGGAACAGTTCCCGGCCAAGGCGACGACCTCGATCGAGTATCGCGCCAATATCCCGGCCTTCCCCGGCACGACGAACGCCAAGACCACCGTGCCTGGATCCGAGCTGTTGAAAGCTACGGGCTACGCCTCCAATCCGCTGTCCACGACCGCCGGCGGAACCGGCCTCGTGACCGGCGCCGACGTCACCCGATTCCTGAGCGATTCCATCGCGGGCGGGTCCGTCACCGTCTATGACGCGCTCGGCAAGGCGACGAGCGTCGAATTGCGCTGGGCCAAGACCACGAATGCGGCGCCGGCCCAGGTGGGGCCGCCGGCCGTTCCGGCGACCGTCGACACCTGGAACCTCTTCGTTGCCGAGAACACCGGCGCGACGGGCGGCGCCGTGGCCTATCGTAATGCCAATGTCGACATCACCTTCGGCTCCACCGGCCAGATGGTGAACCC
>NZ_JBFTLD010000191.1:0-13674 GCF_056396265.1 Allobosea sp. 05T422_2
CCAATCAGGCCGGCTATCCAAATCTTCACGGCGACCGGGAAAATCACGGGTTCAACCCTCGCTGCGTCGTTGAAGTTGCTTAAAGGGAAGGGGCCTCGTCGACCCGTCGACGCTGCCTTCGGGCTTGAACAGGGGTCGCGATAGACAGGGTCGCCGAAGGTGACTAGCGCCCGCTCAGTCGCGCGGGTGCACGGTGATAACTGGGCACGTCTTGCGCGCGATATCAGTCAAGTGCCGAATGACTTGGCCTGTGCCCGACATCGCAGCGAACAGCCGGCAGGCTCAGCGGTGCAATGATGAGCGCGTCAGATGCGGGATCGTCGCCTGCAGAGCATAGAGGCAATCGTCGAGCGGCAGCAGAGTATGCCGGCGGAAGGCTACGATGACCGCCTCCTCCTCGATCGACAGCACGGTCGATCGAGGCTCGCATGGACCGGTCTTGAGATCCGCCGTAGAGCTCCGTCTCTTCCACTTGGCCACCGTCTTCTGGTTGATGCCGTAGCGCTTAGCCAGAGCCCTCAAGCTCTCTTGATGGGATGGACGGCGCCTGCACCGGCACCGTTCTTAAGGCAGGCGCGTTGCCATCACGGACCAGTCCGAGGAGCCCCATCCATGCGCAAGCAGAACATCGACCTGTCCGCAGCTGTAACGGTCGGTCTCGATTTGGCGAAGCTTATCTTCCAGGTTCACGTCGTCGACGGCTCGGGCGGTGTGTTGCTGACGAGAGCCATCAGACGTCGGTGCGACGCGACAATCACGATGCGAGTTGCGCGACAATCAAGGTGAGAATCGTCGGGGGCGCGGCAGCGTAGGGCGTAGCCCGTAGCCGCCCCCGACGAAGGCGAGCTTCTTGCGGAGCGTCGTCGCTGATGATCGCGGCCGGCTGGCTGTCGCAAACTGTCTCCTTCGATGGAGGAGACCTTGCGTGCCCGGCCGCCACGTCACCGATCACCAGATGAGGCTCTTCATGAAGTTCCGACAGAACGACGTCGTCGCGATCGCGGCGGCGAAGGCCGGGTTCAGCACCGCGACGGGATATCGGATATCGGGCGATCCCGGCCTGCCGTCGCAAAGCGACAGGCACCGTGGGCGTCGTCGGCCGGACCCTCTTGCCGCGATCTTCGATGACGAGATCGTGCCGCTGCTGCGCTCGGCGCCGGGCCTTCGGCCAATCGGCATCTTCGAGGAGATGCGGCGGCGCCATCCCGATCTCGCCCCCGGCATCCGGCGAACGATGGAGCGCCGCATCCGTGCCTGGCGCGCCATTCATGGCCCGGAGCAGGAGATCATCTTCCGGCAGATCCACGAACCCGGCCGGATGGGATTGTCGGACTTCACCGACATGGCCGATCTCGGCGTCAGCATCGCCGGCGTCGCGCTGGACCACCGGCTCTACCACTTCCGGCTTGTCTGGTCGGGCTTCGAGCAGGCGCATGTGATCCTGGGCGGGGAAAGCTACGTCGCGCTGGCCGAGGGGTTGCAAAATGCCCTATGGGCTTTGGGAGGCAGCCCAACCGAGCATCGCAGCGACAGCCTGTCGGCCGCGTTCTGCAATCTCGACGCCGATGCAAGGTCCGATCTGACGCGGCGCTACGACGCCTTGTGCGCTCATTACGGCATGACGCCGACGCGCAATAATCGCGGCGTCGCCCACGAGAACGGTTCGGTCGAGAGCGCTCACGGTCATCTGAAAGCCGCGATCCGCGACGCCCTGCTGCTGCGCACCAGTGCCGACTTCGACGATCTTGCCGGATATCGGCGCTTCGTCGATGAGACCGTCGCCGCCAAGAATCGTCGCAATGCCGCCCGCATCGACGCCGAGCGCAGCCATCTCCAGATGCTGCCGGATCGCCGGACCTGCGATTACGAGGAGACGATCGTCACCGTCACCTCGAGCAGCGGCTTCACCTTGAGGAAAGTGTTCTACTCCGTCCCGTCCCGCCTGATCGGGCACAGGCTGCGGGTCCGGCTCTATGATGACCGGCTCGACGTGTTCATCGGCGGCACCAAGTTGATGACGCTGCTGCGCGGCCGATCACACGGCAATGGCAAGCATGGCCATGTCGTCGATTATCGCCACGTCATCCACGCCTTGCGCCGCAAGCCGATGGCCCTCCTTAACCTGGTCTATCGCGACCGGCTGTTCCCCCGCGAGGCCTATCGGCGCACCTTCGATCGCCTCGTCGAACGATTGCCCGAGCGCATCGCCTGCCGGACTATGGTCGATCTCCTCGCCCTGGCGCATGAGCGCGCCTGCGAAGCCGAACTCGCCGAGATCCTCGCCTCTGTGCTGATGGCCGGCGGCCTTCCCGACATGGCGGCCTTACGAAGACGCTTCGCGCCAGACCCTGCCGCGCTGCCAGTGGTGRCCGTCGAACTCGTCCCGCTCGCCGTCTACGACGTGCTTTTGTCGGGAGCCGCAGCATGACACCGGTCACTCACCCGATCGACGCACAGAGGCTGGCTCTCATCCTCAACGACCTGCGTCTGCCCGCCATCAAGATGAACTGGCCCGATCTCGCCCAGCGCGCCGACAAGGAAGGCTGGCCCGCCGCCCGCTTCCTGGCGGCGCTCGCCGAGCATGAGATCGCCGAACGCGACCGGCGGCGCATCGAGCGTCATCTCGGCGAGGCCCGCCTTCCGCCCGGAAAGACCCTGGACAGCTTCGCCTTCGACGCCGTGCCGATGATCTCGCGCGCCCAGGTCATGGCGATCTGCTCCGGAGACGGCTGGCTCGAGAAGGGCGCGAACCTGATCCTGTTTGGCCCGCCCGGCGGTGGGAAAAGCCATCTTGCCGCGGCGATCGGCCTGGCGCTGATCGAGAATGGCTGGCGCGTGCTGTTCACCCGCACCTCCGACCTCGTCCAGAAGCTGCAGGTCGCTCGCCGGGAACTCTCCCTGGAAGCCGCCATCACCCGGCTCGACAAATACCACCTGCTGATCCTCGACGATCTCGCCTACGTCGCCAAGGATCAAGCCGAGACGTCCGTGCTGTTCGAGCTGATCAGCGCCCGATATGAGCGTCGATCGACCCTGATTACCGCCAATCAGCCCTTCGGCGAATGGAACCGGATCTTCCCGGACCCTGCCATGACGCTCGCCGCCGTCGACCGGCTCGTCCATCACGCCACGATCTTCGAGATGAACGTCGAGAGCTACCGGCGCCGAGCCGCCGTGCAGCGTCGCACCGGAGCAGGCAGGCCGCCGACCTACGCGACAATCAAGACCATCGACAAGGAGCCGGCGCCCGACGAACAGCCGACACCCTGAGCTTGCCAGCGACAATCAAAAGCACCAATCTCAACACGCCGCGACAATCAGTTCTCATCCTGATTGACGCGCCGCTCTCATCCAGATCGTCGCGCTATACGTCGCGACCTCTTGCGCTTCTTCGAGCAGCTACCGCCATGCCTGGTCGGGCTTGAACCTTGTGGCTCCGCCCATCATTGGGCGCGTAGGCTAATCGGCTGTGGTCACGATGTGCGGCTGATGCCGCCGGCCTACGTGAAGGCCTATGTCCGGCGCCAGAAAAATGATGCAGCAGATGCAGCGGMAATCTGCGAGGCTGACCGTTCATAAGCGCTGCGATATTGGAAGCAGAGTGCATCGCGAGATCTCGCACGAGTACCCGCTCTGCTCGTAAGAGAGTACGGAACTTGAGATAAGGCGCGCGATGGTTCGATGACGCTAACGGGCTCAACTCGGGCGGCGTTCTATGGCCGAATCCGTGTGACCGATGTGCCGCTCGGCGGCGGGATGTGCTTTTGCGCCGCGATGACGACCTCAAGTCGATTTCGGACATGCATCTTGACCATCAGGTTCGTCATGTAGCCCTTGACGGTTTTGGCGCTGAGCGAAAGTTCGTGGGCGATCTCGTTGTTCATCTTCCCCAGCAGCAGCAGCCTCACGATCTGCTCCTCTCTGACGCTGAGCCTAGCACTCGCCGGCTTCTGCCGTTCCCGGTTCTGGTMTTTCAACGCGCCAATTAACTTCGCGGCGAAGGAGGGGGTGACATGCACATCGCCTCTTTCAGCTGCATTTAGAGCCTGAAAGAGATCGTCGGAAGGGCTGCCCTTCAGAACGTAGCCCTTGGCGCCTGCGTTCAGAGCCGCAATCGCATCATCCGTGCTGGTTGAGGCTGTGAATACGACAATTCTGGTCTCAGCAGCGATCTTCAATGTGTCGGAGATAGCCTGAAAGACATCCCCAGCCATGCTCAGATCGACGATCATAAAATCGGGCTGATGGGTCTTGGTGATCGACAGGATATCATCCGCGACGTTCCCCGTCGCAGTGAGCGTGAAACCGCCCCATCGTCTCAGTAGTGTAGCAACGCCCTCGGCCAACAATGGGTGATCGTCAACGATCGCGACCGTCCGGTCCGGCATGGGCCAGTTCCCTTCTGATTCGTCTCCCCCCGGCCAATGATCCCGATGGTTGCGTAGCCAATGATCGATGTAAACGAGTTCGAACAGGAAGAATGGCGACCCAATTAACTCTGTCGGACGCTGTGTCTTTGCGGTGCCCCGACTGTGAAGTCGTCACCACGCAATGCAGACGGTTTCGAGAGACAAATAGCCCGCCCCGAGTCATTCTCTGAAGCCGCGAGAGTGATCGGGGAGGGCAATGGGAGCGATTGTTTTCACGGCGAATGGCAATTTCATCGTCGTAAGGAATGGCGACGGGCCGTTGGCTGTGAAAGGCCTCTATCGGGGTGCACCCATCAAAACCGCTATCCCATTCGGCCCGGAGCGATGCATCGTCCTGATAGACCCCGAATCCAGCAGAGCCAATCTGTTTGAGAACCTGCTCTGCATAGGCAAAACCGGACGAGTGCTTTGGAGGGCAACTCTACCGAGCGTGCCCGACGCGTTTGTCGAGGCCAGGCTAAGCGAGACGGGACTTCTGGCGTACAGCCGGAGTGGTTATCGCCTGGTGATTGATCCCGCGACGGGCGGCGAGATCGAAAAAGAGCTCGCCAAATAGGTGCCATTGTCCGACCGACCTGCGCTAATGCCGTGGATCGTGCACACTGATATCCGGGCAGGCGCAAGGAGCGATACGTCCCGGGAACGGTCGCGTTTTTCCACTGATGTCAGGCTACGGTTCGGTCGTCGCGTAGCGTCATTCGGGATGGCGCCCCAAGCTTAGGGGACGACAGTGGATTTTGCCCGACGGTCAAGCGGTCAGTTACCCATTCGACGAATCCGCCAGCCAGCCAACAGGCTGCAGCGGAAACACTTCCTTCATGTGAAGTTAGAAGTATCTGAAGGCAGTCGTGGTGGCGGTTCGGAAATGCGCAGCATCATCAGTGCCGCCAAGGCGGTTTGGCCGTACCTGTTCTCTGTAGTTTACGGGGTGCTTGACCGCCAGTTCGGGGATCGAGTGTTCGACTGGATCAAGCCTTCGATCCCACAAGGGCTGTCTCCGGAGACTTTGCGCCTGCTAGCGACATACGTGCCGCCATTGCTGTTGATCGCGCTAGGATTCTACTTGAATTTCGGAAGAAAGCGCAGTTCACGTGCGGCCAGTTCGAAAAGAAATAACATAACTGAAACGGGAGATCCCGCTAGATTGAATATCATCTCTCAATCTGGTCCGTTTCCAAGAGATTCTTGGCATTTATACGTATACCGCGTTAAATTGACTAAGCCGATATACCGAATTTCCATAAGAGCGCAGGGCGATAACGTGATCGCGATGGACGTCTCTCGCCCAATCGCTGGGCTCCGTTCCTCGACATCGAAAGGCGAGGTTTCCAGATCCGCATTGCCTGGCGGGCTCGGATTGGCGGAACAGTTTTCTAATGCCAGTGGCGAATACGAGATAATCGTCGTGTGCAGTACGGAGGACGCTCCGTCGCTCGCATGTGACCTTACGCCTTAAGGTACGCCGACCGGATCCAACACTCCATTCCGTCAGTTCCAGATCGCGTGGCCGGCGCTGCATGCCTCACGGTGGAAGCGTCCGGCAATCCCCGGCAACTGCGACGCGTGAAATCCTATCGTGAACTAGCCCGATCCATTACGGTGCTTGTCGGGGATGAGAAGCTCGTGTTGCCTGAGCCTTCCGGACGTCGCCCAGTTGAGGAAAAGCGTGTCGGAATGGCGCGACGTCGAGTTCATGCAATCGACGTCGCGGCGCTTGGCAAACAAGCTTTGGATGCGTCAGGTCTTGGGCCCGGATTTCGAGCCACGCTTGGCCCGGGCAGGCTTCGGAGCGACGGGAGGGACCGGTTCAGTTTTGGCCTTTCGTCCCAACCCTGACGCTCTTGCGAGCGCTGCCCTGGCTTGGGAATAATTGGGTGCGACCATCGGATAGTCTGGAGGCAGGCCCCATTTCGCGCGATACTGTTCAGGGGTGAGATTGTAAGCCGTACCCAGATGGCGCCTGAGAGATTTGAACGCCTTTCCGTCTTCCAGGCAGATGATGGCGTCCGGAGTTATGGACTTCCTGATCGGAACCGCGGGCACAAGTACGATAGGTTCGGGCGGGGCTTCGGGTTTGGCGCCGAGCTGCGTGAACGCGGAGTGGGTGCTCGAGATTAGCGCCACGAGATCCCCGGACGGGAGGTTATTATGCGCGACATAGGCCGAAACAACCATCGCCGTCAGCTCAATTACATTGTCGTTTTCTTCATTCATGGCGCTTCCTAAAATAAACATTTCGCTAAATTATCTTCTAACCTATTGATACTTAGAAGCGCAATGCTCAGTCCAAATTTTGAACGCGATAATCCTGTGGTTCGTCATTGGCGAAACGATCTTGTCGTGTACCACTAGCGACCGCGCGTATGTGACCATCGCCTTGGTGATGCCGCCGGTTTGGCTCCTGGCCTTCGGTCTAGGGGCGAATGCCCGCAATCCCTTCCATGGAACAAGTGCCTATCGGTGCCGTTTCTTGGGCACAGAATATTTGCTGTTCCGATACCAACGCGCCGTTGCCCGGCTCAAACAGCTTCACCAAGGGCCAGGCGAAGAGCCGGTTCGAGGCCAATGGGTGCCGTGTCCGAACTCAGGAAGGACGACAATGGCGTCTGTCAGGGCAGGGCGCCTCATGGCGGCCAGGCGGCGTGAGCCTCGATTGTCGAGGCAATATCACGCGCAACTGAGAGGGTCTTTCACATGATCCAGACAATCACTCGTTCGTACGACACCTACGATCAAGCTGAATCCGTAGTTCGAAAGCTGAAGGATATCGGCGTCGTCGATTCCGATATTAGCTTTGTTGGCCGCCGAGCGGATATCGATGGCGAGAACCATGCAGGGGAGGGCGCCGGGGTCGGCGGCTTGATCGGCGGTGCTGCGGGGCTACTCGCTGGGCTCGGCCTGATTGCGATCCCCGGCATTGGCCCTGTAGTCGCCGCTGGCTGGCTTGCCGCAACTGCCGCTGGGGCTGCAACCGGTGCCGTCGCCGGCGGCCTCGTAGGCGCTCTGACGAAGTCTGGCGTCGATCAGCAGGATGCCCACTACTATGCGGAGGCGGTCAGGCGTGGCGGCAGCGTTGTGGCTGCTCGAGCAAACGAGGAACAGGCTCCGGCGATCGTTGCAGTCATGGACGGCGCGACACCGATCGATGCGGTCGACCGCCGGACCACCTATGAGCGGGAAGGTTGGACGCAATTCGATCCCGAAGCTCCGCCTTATGTGCGGCCGCCGATCTAGGTGCCGCTGGGCATCGCCTGGCAAACGGGCGTCCAAGGCTGAACCCAGGGGGGCCGCTTGCTGACTGATCAGAGCGGCTGCGCCGCCAATTGCGGCCGCCGCACCGGTCGCTGCTGTTTTGGCAGCCCCCAGCAGCGACGAGCTGGCGATCGCTACGATTAACGCCCCGGCAGCCCAAACGACCGGGCCATGAGCACCGTAAACGTTCGCGAAAGGCCATCCAAGTTCACGCAGCTATCGCGCCAGTGAACGCGAGGAGACGTCTCGGATCTTCATGACCGGCATCAGTTCGGGAAAGCTCGATCAAGCTGACTGCCGGCGCGAGAAATTCGACTGGGTGCTGACGCAGTCTCTGCTGTTCCAGCGCGTAGAACCGAGTAGCGAAACTAAGTGAACCGACCAGTTGATCGATGGCTTAATATTGTAGGTTCAGTCGCCGGCTAGGACCGCCGTCTCGAAAAACCGCGCGGTTTAGTCGAACATGCGAAGGGGCCGCTGGAGAACACCATCACCAAACCTCAGCGTTCGCTTCTCACAGTTGGGACAAAGATGAAGGCCGCTCGAAAGCGTGWCCTTATCCCAGGACGCGACAGTACGGACGTCGGATATTGCGGGATCGCCGTACTTCACAACCGCCTCTGATGCGCATCTGAGACAACGGTACGGCACCACCCGAAGGTTCATTGAGGTAAGGTCGGCGCAGTTCGTGCAGTGGCACGGCCAAGCCGAGTGCTCTCGAAACGCCGTCCTAGTTCCCCCGATCACGACGTCGCGTTGTAGATGGCAAGCCTCGCAACTTGCTGAAATGATCTGGCCCATCTGGAAACTCCCACTACAGCCCGCCCCGCATGGTCTGGCAGAGGGCGTTTGCGATCATGCCACGGGGCGCTTTTGAGCTTTTCGCATGTCGTTCGCCCGCTCCAGCAACAGGTTCCTGGCATTCGGAATGAGCTCGGCGCCCGGGCCTACCCATGTCTTTGCATCATGCTTTTCGGTGCCGCTATTCAGCTGCACCCCGTTACTGGGGACGTGGCTCCACTCGTGCTGGACGTAGAATTCGTTAGTGTCGGTCTCGTAGCAGAGGTGCCACCAATCTTCGTTCTCGGCCATAGGCCCTTTGATGCGGGACGCGAGCTGTTCGAACAAAATCATATTGTCTCCGTGCTTTTCGATAACACATTGGAGGCAAAGGCTGATTGCAACAACCGCCGTACTGGTGAAGGCAGGCACGAGGGAGATTGTCGACCTCACGTCGCAAGAGCCAGTCGGTGCGCCTGCGCTCCCAAGGAACCCTCCAGCGCCGGTCGATCCGCGCCGAGCGGTTTCAACGACGGGATACCGGCCTGGGGCACAGGCACATTCCTCGAAAAACATGATCGCCGCTAGCCGCGGAGGCCGCAGCTTTCCGTCGGCGGCGATCCCGTTCGGTCGGTTGCCTGACACATCTGGCGAAAAACCCCGTAGACACCAGTTTGGGAGAGCCCTGGCGCTACGGGGTCTCCTGCACCCGGCAGTGTCACCCGGGGAAGGGGGGTGCCGGGGAGCCTTGGATTCGTGTCGGCCTGTCCGCTACCACCACTTCCTGCCGCCGGAGATTGTCATGGCAAGGTCGTGCTATGCGGCATGGTGCTGACAATCGGCATCTTGGTCAAGCAAGGACAGAAATCGGCCATGCTTGTCTTGTCTTGCCCACCCGGAAGGAGCACCTGGCTGCGTTGATAATGGCGTTCACAGCTCCGCTGCGCAGGTAGGCCATTAATTAGAGGAGGGTCTCCTCGAAGAGCTCGGGTCCGAAGGCGCAAGGTATGATCTTGTCCTTGCTTGACCAGGCTGTCTTCCGGGATCACCATAACATCGCCCACGACGGTGCCATCACACGCTTCGATGGCAGGAGATGCATAGGTCCAACTGGCTCCCCGGCGACTGCCCCCCAGTATGGTTGGTAGCCGGGTGACGAAGACCCCGTAGTTGCACGCCACCTTAGAAGCTGGCCCTACGGGGTTTTCACGACGCTCACTTGTCGGGAGAATGATAGCCGCGAAATCCAAGTTGGGCTGCATGAGACGATTCAGGTGCGACGTCACCTGTTCGGATCGTCGGCCGCAGAACTGCCGCCAGTGGGCGTACATTCGGTTGAGCCTAGAGTTGGTATCCCCGTGAGCAGGTTCATCAGCTGATGGAGGTCAGATTGCCGTGGCAAAGACGTCTCGTTGCAGCCGGTATCACCTTACTGTCTGCCGGAGTTGGAGGATGCATCGTTACGGACGACGCCTCCGCGGAGGCAGCGAAACCACTTGCTTACTCCAGCGAACAGTCCGTTGATCGTCGGTCACCAGGCGGCCCAGCGCGCGCGGGCATCGACCGGATCATCGAACAGAAGTCAGCGCATTACGAACTCCCCTCAGATTGGGTCCGGCGAATCGTCAAGCGCGAGAGCAACTTTCGCCCAACCGCCCAGAACGGTGGTCATTTTGGATTGATGCAGATCAAGCATGCGACGGCGCGCAGCATGGGTTACACCGGCCCGGCAGCGGGGTTGCTCGATCCCGAGGTCAATCTCACCTACGGGCTCAAATACCTGCGGGGAGCCTGGCTCGTGGCCGGTCGCGACCAGGCCCGCGCCGGCCACTACTATCGGAGCGGGTACTATTACGATGCCAAGCGGAAGGGGCTTCTCGAAGCGACCGGCCTAGGCAAGGACCGTACGCGATTAGCCAAACCCCGCTACGCGTCGGACACAGTTCCTCCAACTCGCTAGATTGATCGGAACGGGGGGTCCCTGCTTGGGTTTTCGTGCGTCGGGATGATCTGCGACACAGCCGGATGGGGACAGTCAGCGGACCCCGAAGGCACATTCCCGACGGCGCCGATGAAATTAAAACGCGGACCGCCCGTGGGGGGCCAACGTTCGCCGCTTACCGGGCAACCGGGCAGCAGTTTCGCGGGTGAATGCTGGCTTCCGTCACCCAATGTCTCCTGGCTTTAGATCTTGGGAATTGCGGTTGCCAGAAAACCTCAGAGGCGAGTAAGGCGGCCTCGACCATGGGGCGTACGAAAGCCCGGATGTCCAGCCTCCACTCCTCGGACGACTGCTCCCACTGGAATTGCCGCTTCTCGCGGGCGTTCTCATGGAAGGCTCTCGCAGCTGCTTCGACCGCGAGTTCGGTGCGTTCGTCAGGCATCGGTCCGGCTCCAATAAAGTCGAACGGTTCGCGTACGGCGTCTATCGACCCGCAAGCCAATATCGGACCGCACGAGCCGCGACCCAAATAATGATGCCTGTGCCAGCGATTGCCAATCCAATGGGGTCTTTGTCCGAGCGAGCGAGGTAGAGCCAGACGACGATTCCAGCGGTGATCACGATCACGGCGATCCATGACGCGACCCAGTACAACAGATAGCCGAGACGGGGTGCCATCCGGCAAATTCCTTAGGACCTGCCCAGATTCAGACCGCTTACCATTTCGGATCGGGCCACTCGGCGCCCTCCCACGCCGCGATTATCGCCGGCGTCACAAGGCCATGGAAGGKACTGAGTTTCTGGCTCTGGTCGAACATGGGGGACATGCTAGCAAGGAGGTCGGCAAGGCCCCCTTTGCGGTCGCCGGCGTTCCAGCTCGAGAATAGTGCGCAACGCGCGGAATAGCGGTCGTCGAAAAATTCGACGCAGCTTGCAGTCTGCTTCCAGGCTTCTCTGATCACTCCAGCATGGCCGCCGAAATCGTCCTCCAAAGCGTCTTCAATGACCGCCTCGAGCATGTACGCGCAGGCTTGGTGTTGCGGGCCATGATCKATGAAGGCCAGAGACGATCGCAGCACTAGATGTTGCAGCAGCAAGACTGGCCAAAGGATATTCACGCCATATCGGGTTCCGATTTCCTTGCAGTGTGCAGGTGGGCGAATGACGTCGCGCTCCAGCTCGAAAGCTTTTCTGAGGTCGTAGGCAAGCGCGATGAATAAGCCCTCCCGATCCTTTATCAGGGGTGAGCGCTCATTGATGTCATGAACAACGTCACGAAGTGCCCTCAGTGACGTGTAATCGCCTTCCAACCGAATTCCGGCGTGAGTGCTTAGCAAGGAGAACGCCAACATAGGAATCTCCCACGCGCCGGGTTCCCGAATGTTTAGCTTATCACAATCGCGGTCAGGATCACGCTTTCCAATTCTCGCCCTTAGTCCGACGGGAACCGATCAGGCCAGGGGGGCTTCTCGCACGCCCGTCTCGTGACGGAGGCCGCAGATAGCACAGCGGCTGCCCTCATCGCCCAGCCACCAATGCCGAGGGTGTCCAGCGCGAATTAAAGTCGAGCGGCCCAGTAGAACACCATAAGCCAGATGACGATCGTCGGAATTAGCGCCGCGACAGGAATTGGCCGCCAGCGATACCGCGGCAGAACTCGGTCATTGCGGTCGCGGGGCGTGGGCTGGTTGCGCATCATCACAGGACAATGCCCGGACATGATGCAGCCGTCTTGCTATTCGCCGCCAATCAGTTGCGGTAAGCGGCGGGTCCGAGATGGCGCCATTTGCGGGAGCATTCGTTTGGCAGACGTTGCTCCCACCGCGCAATCAATTCACAGTCCTCATTGATTCCAGGCGCCCAGGGGCCTTACCCATTACCAGCCGTTCTGAAGGTCGCTGAGGGGTGGAAAGCCGAAGTTGGCCGCGCGCCTGTCTCACGTCTCTTCAGCAACAACTTCCKACATTGAGGGGTTGCCCAGGACGGACAGCATTGGTGCGGTCTCGGTAGCTCCTGAGGGACCTTCCACGATGCATGTAATTTCGGCCCGATGGCCTGCGCGACCGCCGCGGCGATCTCTAGATTGTTGGCGCTGAGGCGCTAACGGACTGCGCTCACTTGCGGAACGATTGCCCAAAGAGAATGGTGAAGCCTGAGCAATCCTGTGCCGCTCAGGCATATTAGGTTAGCGCGACGCTGTTTGACGAGTTCTCGCTCTGCATTTGGAGGCTGGAGATAGCCATGACGCTAACTGCGAAAAACGATGGCCCCCTAAAACGCATCCTCGTTGCAACCGATCTTTCGACGAGATCGGACAGGGCGCTACGACGGGCCACGCTCATAGCAAAACGTTTGGGTTCTTCACTTTCGCTTGTCCATGTCGTGGATGGCGATTTGCCTCATCGCATGATCGAAGCGGAGCGATCGGCCGCCATATCCGTGCTCGAAGATACTGTTCGATCAACCTGCGAAGCCGATGGGGTGTCAGCCAAATTCGAGATCGTGGTAGATGACTCGTTCAACGGAATATTGTCCGCCGCCGATGAATTCGGCGCCGACCTGATCGTCCTAGGACCTCATCGCCGCCGCTTCCGGGACGTTTTCACTGGGACCACCGTCGAGCGTGTCATTCGACGGAGCCGCATTCCAGTCTTGGTCGCGATCCAGCCCCCTTCAACTGTATATGAACGAACTCTCCTCGCGCTCGATTTTGACGATGCGTCGAAGGCGGCAGCCCAGGGTGCCTTGCGCATGGGAATCTTCAGCAAGTCCGCCGTGAAGATCGTTCATGCGTTTGATGCTCCGGCCCTCGGGCTGATGAAGCGATCTGTTCTAGATCCGGTAGCGATCAATGCGTACCTGGATAAAGAACGGGTCGAAGCAGCGGAGCGACTTGAGGCGTATACAAACGAGCTTGGAATTCCACCTACGCCCAGCGGCGTCGTTCTGCGTGAAGGCAGCCCTGCGCAAACTATCCTGGTTAGCGCCCAGGATGAACGCAGCGATCTTATCGTCCTCGGGACCAGCAAGAAGAGCGGAGTAAAGCGTGCCTTGATAGGCAGCGTGGCCGAGCAAGTACTTCGCGACGCAGAACGTGACATTCTCATTATCCCGGCTGACCAGACTGACGAAGTTGCGGTCGCATCAGCGTAGGTTAGCGACTCGTTTTCAGACGTCGCACCCCTTCGCGTCTGGGCGGCTGAGTGGGGAATGCAGACGCACGGTCGGCGCAGGAGCGAGCGCGGAGATGCCTCTTGGGTTCCCTCTGTC
>NZ_JBFTLD010000192.1:0-12841 GCF_056396265.1 Allobosea sp. 05T422_2
CGCCAGCAAGTCCGGACATCGCCGAACCTCCGAGGAGCGAGGAGAGCATATTCGTACCGCTGTCGGCGACTGTCTTCTGGTCAGAGCCGCCGATCATGCTGGCGAGACTGTCAAGCATTCCCGGATTCTGCTGCGAAACCGTGTCGAACAATTTGCGTGATCCCTCCGGCGTGGATGCGACACCCGTAAGCGTCGCCAGYAAGCCGGGGACAGCGGCGTTGGTCGCCTTGCCAACCGAAGACTGGTCCACGCCCAATGATGCAGCCAGCTTGGACATCAGATCAGGCGACAGGAACTGCATGATGATTGATACGAGATTGATGCTCATGGCGGGTTACTCCGCTGAAGTAGACGCATGAACACGCCAATACGAGAAATTTCTGCAGGTTATATCGTCGTATAAGATTGAATTATTTCAATTTACTGTCGGAAATTTGGCCTCAAGCGAAGTATGGATACGGAATTGAGACCGATAAACGATCGTCACTACCGAGAAAAGGCACTGCGCCTGATCCCGGACGAGCAGCTCGGCAGGGATGTTATTACAGAATGAGGGTGCTCTTTTCTCTGATGAGAACTTACGGCACAAGTATCGCTCAAGCGTCATTCCAATCGGCAACAGGCACGCGGAATGGCAACTGCGCAGCAGTATCAGCGCTCGGCGAGATTACACCCTTGCAGGCTTGGCCGCAATTAAGAAGACCTGACTGCTCGCTGATCGGTTCGCAGCGGACCAGCGGCCAGCAGTGGGGCGAGTTCCCCCAGCGTTCATGAACGCATAACCTCGGGTGTCACTCCGGTCGTCGCGGAATGCGCCTCCACTTGAGTCAGTCACTGTGAGATGCGGCCACGTCCAACGGGCTAGCCCCCTCGCAGCGGAGGCTCCCTTCGGCACCCGGATGAGACCGATCGGAATGAGTGCCGCACGAATGGCGTTCCCCTCACGCGCCGCCGAGAGGGCCCAGGTCGCGCGCGATCAGGCTATAGAGAGCCTGTGCCGCCGGGGTCAGCGTTTCCCCGTGCCGCCGGATCACGGAGACTGGCCGGTCGATGACGGGGTCCACCAGCGGGATCTGGGCGAGGTCCGGGCGCAGGTTCTCGACGATCGAGGCGACCAGGATCGCCACGCCCAGACCTTCGGACGCCAGCCCGATCGCGCTCGAGAAGTACTCGACGACGAACTTGGTCCTGACCTCGATGCCTGAGCGGGCGAGCTGGGCTTCCATGAGCAGCCTGTTGCCGCTGCTGCCGCCGAGCGTGATCAGGTCGAAATCCGCAAGTTCTGCCCAGGCTATGGCMGCTTTTCCGGCGAGCGGGTGGTCGGTGCGGCAATAGGCGACGAAGGGATCGCGAACCAGGACCTCGTTATGGAGGTCCGGCTGGTTCGGCGGCTGCACATGCAGGCCAAACTCCGCCTGGCGTCGGCGCACTGCTTCGATGACCAGGATGCTGGTCCGGTCGAGGATCTCGACGCGATTATGCGGATGCTGCACGGCATAGGTCCGCAGAATGCGCGGCAGGCGCCCATACATCAGCGACGGTACCGAGGCGATCGCGATGTCGCCTGTAGAAAAGCGCGAGATCGTCTTCAGCCGGTCGAAGGATCGGCCGACCTCGTCGACCATGCGCTTGGCCTCCGGCAGGAACTCCCGGCCGATGCTCGTCAGCGCCACCGTGCGGGTCGTGCGGTCCAGCAGCTTGAGGCCGACATGACTCTCGAGCCTTTGGATGCGGCGCGTCAGCCCGGTCTGGGTGACATGCAGCTTTTCGGCCGCCTTGTTGAAGCTGCCGAGCTCGGCGATCTGGATGAACRCCTCGACCCCGTCGATCGGATGTTTCATGCGGAAAGATCATCGATATATGTCATTATTTCAGCATACGAGTGGCTGCCCATCGGTCAATAGTGTTGGGGAAGGCGCGGCACCTGGCATCACCCGGGGACAGAAAGCGCCACGAGGAAACGCACCGATGATCGATACCCGTGTCGCCACGCGTGGCAGACGCGTGCTTGTCACGCATGACCGGTTGGCCGAAGGCGCCATCCAGCTTCTCAACGCCCATGACGTCGATGTCTTCTTCTCGCCCGCCTATGCCGCGCCGGATCTCGTGGCCCAGCGGGTTGCCGAGCTGCAGGTCGATGCGCTGATCGTCCGACAGGGCCGCGTCGATGACACGATCATCGCCGCCTCGCCCAGGCTCAGGGTCATCGCGAAGCACGGTGTCGGCGTCGACAACATCGATCTTCACGCGGCGGCATCGMGGAATATCCCTGTCATTCGCGCCATGGGCTCGAACTCGCGCGCCGTTGCCGAACACACGATCGCGCTGTCGCTGGCGTTGTTGAAGGACATTCCTCGCCTCGATCGGGCCGTGAAGGGTGGCGAGTGGCCGAAGCCCAGTTTCCTAGGGCGGGACATCGCCAGCACCGTGATGGGCCTTGTCGGCTTCGGCGCGATCGGCCAGGAGGTCGCGCGGATCGCCACCGGGCTTGGCATGCCCGTGATCATGCACGACCCCCATGCCCAACGCGAGATCGCGCAGTTTGGGAACGGGGGCAATCGTGATCTGGAAAGCCTGCTCGCGGAAGCCGATATCGTCAGCTTGCATTGCCCGCTGACCAACGCGACGCGAAATCTCCTCAATGCGGAGCGCTTCGGCCTGATGAAGCCGACATCCTTCGTCGTCAACACGGCGCGCGGTGGCCTGATCAGTGAGCCGGCTCTCTTTGAGGCGCTGCGCGAGGGCAGGATCGCCGGCGCCGGCCTCGACAGTTTCGCGCTCGAGCCGCCAGCCAAGGACAACCCGCTCTGGACTTTGCCCAACCTGATCGTGACCCCGCATATCGCCGGCGTGACACAGGGTTCGGCCAAGGCCATGGCAGAAATTGCGGCCCAGCACGTCATTTCGGTGCTGGACGGCAACGCAGCCGATGCACGCAGCTTGGCAAGGCTCGCGGAACTCGCTGCGGAATGAACCTGGCGCACGAAGCCGGGCAAACAGAAACAACCGGGAGGAGACGAACATGAGGATTGCCTACAAAGCCCTCGCGGGACTGGCGCTATCGGCGCTGACGTCGGTGGCGCATGCGCAGCAATATCCGGACAAGGCCATCCGGATGATCGTGCCATTTCCTCCCGGCGGCGGGACCGATGTCGTGGCCAGGGTCGTGGCGGCCAAGCTCAGCGAAACGACCGGCTGGACGGTGGTGCCCGAGAACAAGCMCGGCAGCGGCGGCAGCGTCGGCCTAGGCCTAGCCGGCAAGGCCAAGCCCGACGGCTATACGATCGTGCTGGCGCAGAACGCCAACATGGTCAT
Organism: Allobosea sp. 05T422_2; assembly: GCF_056396265.1. Classification (NCBI taxonomy): domain Bacteria; kingdom Pseudomonadati; phylum Pseudomonadota; class Alphaproteobacteria; order Hyphomicrobiales; family Alloboseaceae; genus Allobosea; species Allobosea sp. 05T422_2. Next base: position 3,316 of record NZ_JBFTLD010000192.1, read on the forward strand.
CAACCCAATCCTCGGAAAGGCGAACTACGACCCGATCGCGGATTTCACCCCGATCGCGCTCACCGCGTCGGCGCCGCAGGTGATGGTCGTCGCCAAGGATTCGCCGATCAAGTCGGTCAGGGATCTCCTGAACACAGCAAAGGACAAGCCCAACGCCATTAAGTTCGCGACGCCCGGCGTCGGAACCAGCTCGCATCTTGCCGGCGAGTTGCTGCAGCAGCGGACTGCGGTGAAGTTCCTGCACGTGCCCTACAAGGGCACAGGGCAGGCCGTTCCCGATCTCCTCGGCGGGCGCGTCGACGTCTATGTCGCCTCGGTGCCCTCGGCGATGTCTCATATCAAGGAGGGCACGATGCGCCCGCTCGCGATCTTCGCGAAGGCCCGCAGCTCCGACCTGCCGGAGGTTCCGACCTTCGAGGAGCTTGGYGTCAAGGATTCTGAGGCCGTGACATGGTGGGGCGTGGCCGCCCCCGCCGGCACGCCTCACGCGATCGTCGCGCGCCTGAACACCGAGATCAACAAGATCCTGCAGATGCCGGACACGAAGGAGAAGCTCAGGGCGGCTGGCGCCGAGGCGATCGGCGGCACCGCACAGGAGTTCTCCGCCCTGATCAAATCGGACGTGCCGAAATGGACCGCGGTCATCAAAACCGCCGACGTCAAGGCTGACGACTAGGGCCGGGTTGGCGGCGGCCATTGCCTTGCGCTCGGGATTGCCGGCGCCGCCTGCACTCTCGGGCGCCTGCCCGAAAGGCGGCTCACTGCGGCATCGATCAGCGCCTGTTCCGGTGTTCAGGGCTGGCAGGTCGCAATCGGCGCGGTGAAGCAGCCATTGCGAGGTCCTGAAGGTCGGGCCTGAACTGCCGTGACACTCTGCAGCCAGACCAAGATCCTCGGATTGGCTCGCCCGGCAATATAGGGCCGGGACCATCCGGGAATGAGGCCTTTGGCTGCCGGGTTTGCGCCAAGGCGTGGCCCCGAAAGCCCGCTCGTTGCGACCCCGATGCCGGAGCATGGAGATCCTGATGAAATCGGATGTGATGAGAAACAAGGATGTCCTGTCCGGGCTCCTATTCATGGGCCTGGGTTCGATCGCGCTCCATATCTCGCTCGATTACCGCTTCGGCAGCACGGTGCGGATGGGGCCGGGCTATTTCCCAAAAATCCTGAGCGGCCTGCTGATCGCGTTCGGCGTCGCCATCCTGATCAAGGGATTGAGGCAGGGCGGAAACCTGGCCGGTCCATGGTCCTGGGCTCCGCTTTTCCTACTGACCCTGGCCATGGTGCTGTTCGGCTTCACGATCGAGCGCCTTGGGTTCCTGCCCGCGCTGGCGCTCATGTTCCTGGTCGCGGCCTATGCCGGCAACGAGTTCAGGCTGCGCGAAGTCTTCGTGCTGACCGCCGTGATGAGCTCTTTCGCCGTGATCGTCTTCATCTGGGGCCTGAAGCTGCCCTATCCGCTCTTCGCCTGGAATTTCTGAGCCATGGAGATGCTCGAACATTTCGCGCTCGGGTTCGGCGTCGCCATGACGGTCCAGAACCTGACCTATTGCCTTCTGGGCGTCGCGCTCGGAACGCTGATCGGCGTGCTGCCCGGGGTCGGGCCGCTGGTCACGATCTCGATGCTGCTGCCGATAACCTTCGGGCTCCCCCCGGTCTCGGCGCTGATCATGCTGTCGGGCATCTATTATGGCGCCCAGTATGGCGGCTCCACCACCGCCATCCTCGTCAACCTGCCGGGCGAAACGTCGTCGGCCGTGACATGTCTCGACGGCTACCAGATGGCTCGGAACGGCCGGGCCGGGGCAGCTCTCGCCACGGCTGCGATTTCGTCCTTCGTTGCCGGCTGCATCGGCACGCTGCTGATCGTGCTGCTCGGTACGCCGCTCGCGGGATGGGCGCTGCAGTTCGGCGCGCCTGAGTATTTCTCGCTGATGGTGATGGGGCTCGTTTCGGCATCGGTGCTGTCGCATGGCGACATGCTCAAGGCGCTTGCCATGGTTGTCGTGGGCCTGCTCCTCGGCCTTATCGGCACTGACGTGAACTCGGGCATGGAACGATACACGTTCGGCCTGCCCGAACTTGCCGACGGCATCGGCTTCACGGTTCTKGCGGTCGGCATATTCGCCTTGTCGGAAGTCGTGATGAATCTGGAGCAAAAAGAAGAGCGCGGCATCTTCAAGGCGAATATCGCCGGACTTATGCCAAGCTTGTCCGATCTGAAGGCGATCACCCTGCCGACCCTGCGCGGAACCGCGATCGGTTCGTTCTTCGGCATCCTGCCGGGTACCGGTCCATCGATCTCGTCCTTCTCGGCCTATATGCTCGAGAAGAAGCTGGCACGGGATCCCTCGCGCTTCGGTCAGGGTGCGATCGAGGGCGTCGCGGCTCCCGAGGCTGCGAACAATGCCGCCGCCCAGACGGCCTTCATACCGACGCTCACGCTGGGAATTCCCGGAAGCGCCACGATGGCGCTGATCCTCGGCGCGCTCGTGATGAACGGCGTCCAGCCGGGACCGACGGTCATGACCCGCAACCCGGAGCTGTTCTGGGGCGTCATCGCCAGCATGTTCATCGGAAACGTCATGCTGGTGGCGCTCAACCTGCCGCTGGTTGGAATCTGGGTGCGGCTGCTGAGCGTGCCTTATCGCTGGCTCTTCCCGTCGATCATCATGTTCTGCGCGGTCGGCAATTACAGCATCAACGGCAGCGCGATCGACGTCTATCTCTGTGCCGGCATCGGCGTGCTCGGCTACGTTCTGGCCAAGCTCGACTGCCCGCCTGCGCCCCTGGTGCTCGGCTTCGTGCTCGGCCCCCTGATGGAAGAGAGCATCCGTCGCGCTCTGCTCCTGTCGCAAGGCGATTTCACGGTCTTCCTCACCAGCCCGATCAGCCTCGGCTTCCTCATCGTGACGATGCTGCTTCTCGGCAGCATGGTCTTACCCGCGATCCGCCGGGGCAAGGAGCGCGTCGACCGCGAAGAGGCCGGCGCGACATAGAGCATGCTGCGAAAAGTGGCAACGGCTTTTCGCAGCATGCTCTAAACTATTAGATTCGATCACGTTTTCTGCGTTTTGACGATTTCGTCCAAACGCAGCGTGATCGAGCCGGCCTCGCCCGTCATTGCCCCAAACGGGGCAATCCCTCGGCGCCACCACGGATGCATCTCGACCCCGGCTGGCTGGCGCAGACAGCAAAGGATAGCTCATGCTCGGATTTCGGATTCTCAAGCGTCGCCGCCAGGTCGACAGCAGCCTCATCGCGCGTTTCCGCGCGTTGCCGGTGGCCAATGTCAGCGATTCGATGTCGCGGATGACGGCGGGCGGCGCTTCGCTTCGCCCGCTTCATCGCGGCGGCGTCATGGCCGGGCCGGCCATCACCGTCAAGACACGCCCCGGCGACAACCTGATGATCCACAAGGCGCTCGATCTCGCCGCCCCCGGTGATGTCATCGTCGTGGATGCGGGTGGCGATCTCACGAACTCGCTGATCGGCGAACTCATGATCTCGCATGCGCAGACGCGTGGCATCGCCGGCATCGTGCTCCACGGAGCAGTGCGCGATGCCGCCTGGATCCGCGAGAACGACCTGCCGATCTTCGCAGCGGGCATCAGCCATCGCGGCCCCTACAAGGACGGGCCGGGCGAGATCAACGTTCCGATCTCGATCGAGGGCATGGTGATCGAGCCCGGCGATCTCGTCATTGGCGATGACGACGGCATTCTCTGTGTGCCCTTCGACCACGCCGACGCGATCTATGAAGCCGCGCGCAAGAAGCACGAGGCGGAAGAAAAGAAGATGCTGGCGATCAAAGAGGGCAAGGACGATCGGAGTTGGATCGATGCAACTCTTGCCCGCCTGGGATGCGCCATCGAAGCCTGACAGCGGCAAGCTGCACCCGCGTCGTCATCCCCCGCGGTCGGCTCGTCCGCCTGGGGAGATGACGCCGTTCGTTCCCGGCGACGAGCCGATGGTCACGAGGACGGGCTCAGTGGCTCGTATCTGAGATCAACAATAGAATCGTCTCACGAAGGGGGCATCGTAGGCACGTCCCGGCCGCCCTTCAGCGAATATCCCGATTTTTCAGATATTTAACACCCCATAAGGAGTGTGGCGCGGCCTACGGGAGTCGAACCCGTCTCCCCAGCGTGAAAGGCTGGTGTCCTAACCGATAGACGAAGGCCGCAAGGCTTCGGTTGCAATTMGTTGCAACCCATCGGAAGCGGGGCGAGCTATAGTGCGACATTCCCGGATCGGCAAGCCTGAGTTTGGCAAATTCTCGACGCCAGATAGCAGTCATGCACAGGCCAGATGGGCTCACACCACCCGGGCAAGATCGATCACCCGCACTTCCACGGTTTCCTTGCCGCCCCAGCGGTTAAGGGTGAGGCTTGCGGCCAGATGCACGCTTTCGCCGCGTGCGGCCAGTAGCGCACGGCCCAGCGGTTCCTGGGCCACGCGGAAGGCAATACCGCCGATCGTGGCGCCATCGCCGCTGCGGAGCTTGATCCTGACATGGCCGCCGCTGCCGATCTCGACGGCATCGACCAGGCGATGCGAGGGAAAGACGAAGACGGGCTCGGGGCAGCCGGCGCCATAGGGGCCGGCCTTCTCGATTTCCGCCAGCAGGCGGGGATTGGCGCCGCCCGCGCTCATCGCCGCATCGACGAGCAGCGATTCCGATTCGCGCGCCTGGGCGACCTCCGGAGCGAGACGTTCGGCGAGAAAGGCATGGAAGGCCGTATCCTGCCCCGGGGCCAGCGTGACGCCGGCCGCCATGGCGTGGCCGCCGCCTTTCACCGCAAGCCCCGCGTCCACCGCCTGCCTGACGGCGCGGCCGAGATCGACGCCGGCGACCGAACGGCCCGAGCCGGTCGCGCCGCCCTCCCCGTTCTGCGCCAGCGCAAAGGCTGGGCGGCGAAAACGCTCCTTGAGGCGCGCCGCGACGAGACCGACGATGCCGGGATGCCAGTCGGCCGAACGCGCCAGCAGGACCGGCAGGTCCTCAGCTTTCGTCAAGGCGTACTCGGCCTGCGCCACCGCCTCCTCGACGGCGAGCTTCTCGATCTCCTGCCGCTCCTGATTCAGGCGGTTGAGTTCGGCGGCGATGCTGCGCGCCTCGATCTCGTCGGCAGTCATCAGCAGCCGCGCGCCAAGGCCGGCATCGCCGATGCGTCCACCCGCATTAATGCGCGGCCCGAGCAGGAACCCGAGATGCCAGGGCTGAACAGGGCCATCGAGCCCGGCGACGTCGAGCAAGGACGCGAGGCCCGCCCGCGTGCGGCCGCGCAGCATCGCGATGCCCTGCCGGACGAAGGCGCGGTTCAACCCCTTGAGCGGCACGACATCGGCAACGGTCGCAAGTGCGACGAGATCAAGCGAGGCGAGCAGATCCGGCTCGGCGCCACGCTGCGCCCAGAAGCCCTGCCGACGCAGTTCTCGGGCGGTCGCGACCAGCGTCAGGAAAACGACCCCGGCGGCGCAGAGATGGCCGAGCCCCGAGAGATCGTCCTGCCGGTTCGGATTCACCAGCGCCTCGACCTGCGGAAGCTGTTCAGGCGCCTGGTGATGGTCGAGCACGACGACATCCAGGCCGAGCCGGCGCGCTTCTGCCAGCGGTTCATGGCTGGTCGTGCCGCAATCGACCGTGACGAGCAGCGTCGCCCCCTCGGCGGCCAGCATGCGGATGGCTTCGCTGTTGGGGCCGTACCCCTCGATCAGCCGGTCCGGAATGTGAATGCGCGGCCAGGCGCCGGCATCGCGCAGAAAACCCGCCAGCAGGGCGGAGGAACAGGCGCCGTCGACGTCGTAGTCCCCGAAGATCGCGACGGCCTCTCGTGTTGCAACCGCGCTTGCCAGGCGCGCGGCAGCCGCATCCATGCCGACCAGGGTCGAGGGGTCGGGCAGGAGATCGCGCAGCTTCGGCTCGAGATAGCGCATGGCATCGGCAGCCTCGACGCCGCGTCCGGCAAGCACGCGTGCCACGATATCGGGGAGCCCTTCGACCTGCGAGAGGGCCTCGGCACGGCCGAGCCCTGCGGCATCGAGCCGATCACGCCAGATGCGGCCGAGCGCCGAGCTGGTGACACCGAGAAAAGGGCGCTGGGCAATCATATTCATACCCAAGGGGTTCGCGCAGCCCGGGCCATTCGTCAACCGGGGCCGGGCCGCCTTGTCGCCGCAGACGGTGTCGCCATAGTGGTTGCGGGGGAAATGGCCTGGCGAAGGGGCTGATCATGCCGCTCGATGCAGATGTCATCGTCATAGGGGCAGGCCTCGCCGGCCTCGTCGCCACGGCAGAGCTTGCCGATGCCGGGCGCAGGGTCATCCTGCTCGACCAGGAGCCGGAACAGTCGCTCGGCGGGCAGGCCTTCTGGTCCTTTGGCGGGCTCTTCCTGGTCGATTCGCCGGAGCAGCGCCGGTTGCGGATCCACGACTCACGTGAGCTTGCACTGCAGGATTGGTTCGGCTCGGCCGGCTTCGATCGCGACGAGGACGAGTGGCCGCGGCGCTGGGCAAAAGCCTATGTCGATTTCGCAGCCGGCGAGAAGCGCAGCTGGCTGCACCGCCAGGGCATCCGCTGGTTTCCCATCGTCGGCTGGGCCGAGCGCGGCGGCTATCTCGCAACCGGGCATGGCAATTCGGTGCCGCGTTTCCACGTCACCTGGGGCACCGGCCCCGGTCTGCTCGAACCCTTCCTTCGACGCGTGCGCGAGGCTGCGGCAAGCGGGCTGGCTTCGCTGCGCTTCCGCCATCGCGTCACCGGGCTGACGAAGAGTGCAGGCGCGATCGACGGCGTCGAGGGCGAAATCCTGGAGACGAGCGGGGTCAGACGCGGAGAGGCGAGTTCCCGCGGCATGGTGGGCCAGTTCACGCTGAAGGCCCAGGCCGTGATCGTCTGTTCGGGTGGCATCGGCGGCAATCATGACCTCGTGCGGCGACACTGGCCTGCGCGACTGGGTACGCCGCCGAAGCGCCTGCTGTCGGGCGTACCGGAGCATGTCGACGGCAAGATGCTCGGAGTCACCGAAGCGGCCGGCGCGCGCCTGATCAATGGCGACCGGATGTGGCACTATGTCGAGGGCATCCGGAACTGGAGCCCGGTCTGGCCGAAGCACGGCATCCGCATCTTGCCCGGCCCCTCCCCGTTCTGGTTCGACGCGCGCGGCAACCGACTGCCTGTGCCGCTCTTTCCCGGCTTCGACACGCTCGGAACGCTCGAGCACATCATGAAGACCGGCTTCGACTATTCCTGGTTCGTGCTCGACCGGAGCATCATCGCCAAGGAGTTCGCGCTTTCCGGTTCGGAGCAGAATCCCGACGTTACCGGCAAGAGCTGGCGCAAGGTGATCGAGCGCGCCACTGCCGGCATTACGGGTCCGGTTCAGGCGTTCATKGACAAGGGCGAGGATTTCATCGTCGAGGCGGAGTTTTCGCGCCTCGTCGCGCGCATGAATGCCCTGACGGGCGACAACCTGATCGACGAGGCGCGTCTTCGCGCCGAGATCGAAGCACGCGACCRCGAGGCCAACAGCGCCTTCGGCAAGGACCTGCAGCTGACGGCTCTGCGCGGCGCACGCGCCTATATCGGCGACCGGTTGATCCGAACCGCAAGACCGCACCGCATCCTCGATCCACGGCACGGCCCGTTGATTGCTGTGCGCCTCAACATCCTGACGCGCAAATCGCTGGGCGGGCTTTTGACCGACCTGTCTTCGCGCGTGCTCGGAGACGATGGATCGCCTCTGGCCGGCCTCTATGCGGCTGGCGAAGCGGCCGGGTTCGGCGGTGGCGGGCTGCACGGCTATCGTGCACTCGAAGGAACCTTCCTTGGCGGCTGCCTGTTCTCGGGCAGGATTGCCGGACAGGAAGCAGCGCGCGCGGTTCGCTGAGTAGCGCCGGCGACCTCGCCCTGAGCGACATGAGACAGCAGCGTCCCGGCCAAATTTAGAGAAAAGCGAGAAGAACAGCGCCATTCCTCGCTTTTTAGACATGTCGTTCCGCAAACATAGGGCAGATGCAGGGCCCTCATGCCGTTCCGGCACTTTTAGCTTGCAACCGTAGCAGAAGCTGCGAAGTTCCTCAGCGGAAGACTTTGTCGATACCAAGGAGGCTCCGTGTCCTGGGTTCACTCTGTCCTGAACCAATCCCCCGAGATCGCACTCTTCTTGTCGCTGGCGATCGGATACTGGATCGGCAAGTTCCAGTTCGGGAAATTCCAGCTCGGCGGCGTCGCCGGCTCTCTGCTTGTGGCGGTCGTGATCAGCCAGGTTGGCGTCTCCATCGACAACGGCATCAAATCGGTCCTTTTMGCCCTGTTCATCTACGCGGTCGGTTTCGAAAGCGGACCGCAATTCTTCCGCTCGCTCGGCCGCCAATCGATCCGCGAGATCGTCATGGCGGCGGTCCTCGCCCTCAGCGGCCTGGCGACCGTCGTCGTGCTGGCGCGGGTGATGGGGTTGGACAAGGGCCTCGCTGCCGGCATCGCGGCCGGTGGACTGACCCAGTCGGCCATCATCGGTACCGCGAGCGCCGCCATCGGAAAGCTCGGCCTMGCAGCGGAAGAGGTGCAGCGACTGCAAGGCAATGTCGCGGTCGGCTACGCCGTCACCTATATCTTCGGCTCGTTCGGCGCGATCATCGTCTGCGTCAACGTCCTGCCCTGGCTGATGGGACGGACCATCCGCGACGACGCGATCAAGGCCGAGACCGAGCTTCTGGCTGGCGCCAAGATATATGGAGCCGGCGAACATGCCGCTGCTCCCGATCTCGTCGGACGGATCTTCCGCATCGAGGCCGGAGCCGGCAAGACCGTCGAAGACCTGGAGGCGAGCGCCCCGTCCCCCGTCAGCATCGAACGCGTCAAGCGCGGCGGCGCCTTGATTGCGGTGCAGCCTTCATTGCCGCTGACGGCCGGCGACATCGTCCTCGTCATCGGCCGACGGGTCGGCGTCGTCGGGCTGGCTCCCAAGTTGGGGCCCGAGCTGCAATCCTCGGAAGGCATGGATGTCATCGTCGTCACGCGCGACGTCGCGATCACCAATCCCGATTTCGTGCGCAAGACAGTCGCCGAAATCAATGCGGCCACCGCGGGGCAGCTCCGCCACGGCATCTATGTCATCGAGGTCAAGCGGGCCGGCAAGCCGATCGTCCTGAAGGGCGACACGATGATCGAGCCTGGCGACGTCGTCACCCTCTACGGCACGTCGGACGATGTGCAGCGCATGGCACGGATCGTCGGCAGCATCATCCTGCCCAGCGACAAGACGGATTTCGTCTTCCACGGCTTCGGCCTCGTCGTCGGCCTGCTGATCGGTCTTCTGGTCGTTCGCATCGGCTCGATCCCGCTGACGCTCGGCAGCGGCGGCGGCGCCCTGCTCTCCGGCCTCGCCTTCGGTTGGTATCGCAGTCGCAACCTGACGGTCGGCAACATGCCGACGCCGGCCTCGACCCTGCTGCGGGATCTCGGCCTCGCCGGGTTCGTCGCGGTCGTCGGGCTGCAATCGGGCCTGCAGGCGGTCAGCAC